>NZ_JBEXEV010000038.1:0-69146 GCF_040606435.1 Micromonospora sp. NPDC005413 | reverse complement strand
CGCGGCGCGCGGCGGGCGCGGCGCGGGGCGGGGTCCGAACGCGGCGCGGGGCGGGGTCCGAACGCGGCGCGGGGCGGGGTCCGAACGCGGCGCGGCGCGGGGTCCGAACGCGGCGCGGCGCGGGGTCCGAACGCGGACGCGGGGTCCGGGGCGCTGGGCGGGCGCGGCGCGGGGTCCGGGACGGGGCGGCGCAAGGCGCGGGCGGCGCGCGGGCACAGGGCTCGGCGCTGATTGGCGGCCGCAGGTGAGGAACTGCAGTGCCGTGGGACGGGTCGGGCCCCGGAGCGGATGTTCCGGGGCCCGACGTCGCGAAGTCGGCCGTCAGGCGGCGGGGACCTCGGCGGTGGTGCGGATCCGGTCCAGCGTCGGTGCGGAGACCGGCGACTGGGCGGTCAGGTACGCCACGAACGCGTCCAGGTCGATCTGTGCGGTGACCAGGTTCGTCCCGCCGGTGAGGGCGCTGAACCCGTCGCCGCCGCCGGCCAGGAAGTTGTTTACCGTCACCCGGTAGGTGGCGGCGGTGTCGACCGTGGTGCCGCCGAGGGTGAGGCTGCCCCGGACCACTCGGGTGCCGGGGCACGGGTCGGCCGTGGGGGCCGTGGTGCCGTTCGGGTCGACGACGTAGCCCACGGTCGCTGACGGGTACAGCGTCCGGCCGGTGACGAACTGCTGCTCCAGGACGCAGTAGAGCTGCGCTCCGGTCAGGTCGAGCGTCACCAGGTTGTTGGCGAACGGCTGCACCGTGAACGCCTCCTCGTAGGTGACCGGACCGGCGTCGAGGTCTGCCCGGACCCCGCCTGGGTTCATGAAGGCGGCGACGGCACCCTGTTCGTCGTCGGTGGCGGCGAGCTGCGCGTCGGCGATCAGGTTGCCCAGCGGGGACTCGCCCAGACTCGTACCGAAGAGGGTTTCCTGGCTTCGGGTGATGGCCTGGGTGGTCTCGCCGACCTGGCGGCCGGCGACCGGGCCGAGCACGGTCTTGTACCGGTTGATCAGGGCGGTCTGCTTCGGGTCCTTGGCCACGTCCCGGGTGACCACGACGTTCTCGGCGCTGGCGGAGAGCACGTCCCCGGTCCGACGGTCGATCTTGAGGTCGATGTCGGTGACCAGGCGACCGAAGGAGCTGGCACTGGTGACCAGCTTGCCGTTGATGTCGCAGTTGTACGCCTGGTGGGTGTGCCCGCTGACCACCACGTCGATCGACGGGTCCATCCGGTTGGTGATGTCCACGATGGGCCCGGTCATGCCGACGCAGTCGTTGATGCCACCGGTCGGCGCCTGGGTGCCACCCTCGTGCAGCAGAACGACGATCGTCTCCACGCCCTGGCGGCGCAGCTCGCGGGCGTACCGGTTGGCGGTGACCGCCTCGTCGGCGAAGCTCAGGCCGGCGACGCCCTGCTGGCTGACGATCTCCGGGGTGCCCTCCAGGGTCATCCCGATGAAGCCGACCTTGACGCCCTGCACCTTGTGGATCGCGTACGGCGCCATCAGCGGCTTGCCGGTCGCGGTCTTGAAGGCGTTCGCGGACAGGTACTTGAAGCCGGCGCCCCGGTACGGGGTGCCGTCGGCGCAGCCGTCGACCGGGTGGCAGCCGCCGTTCTGGATCCGCAGCAGCTCGGCGGCGCCCTCGTCGAACTCGTGGTTGCCGACGCTGGCGTAGTCCAGGCCGGCCATGCTCAGCGCCTCGATGGTCGGCTCGTCGTGGAACGCGGCGGAGAGCAGCGGCGACGCGCCGATCAGGTCACCGGCGGCGACCGTGATGGTGTTCTTCTTCTTGGCGGCGGCGCGCAGCTCGGCCAGGTGGGTGGCCAGAAACTCGACCCCGCCCGCGGTCTGCCCGGCGATGGTGCCGCTGGACCCGCTCGGCGGTTCGAGGTTGCCATGGAAGTCGTTGAGGGCCAGCAGGGTGACGTCGACCGGCTTCGGTCGCGCGTCGGCTTGCTCAGGGTTGGTGGCGACCGCGCCGAGCGCGGCCACCGCGAGCGCGGTCAGGCCGACAGCGGCCCGACGCATCCCGGGTATGGACATGGAACTCCTTGTGAGATTCGGCGCGTGCGGTGCCCGGACGGTGGGTCGACCGGGCCGCCGACCGACACCGTCGGAAGGGTCGATCGCGGATGGCGGCGATTGGGGATGACCGCCTGCCCCGACAGCTTCTCATCCGGACGCCGACCGGTCGACCCAGGCAGCACATCAGAGCTGCGGGTACGCCCGAACCGGGATCGACCGGCGTTTGGTGCCGTCCGCCGGACATGGTCGGACCCAGGGTCTAGAAAGGATCGGGACAGCCAGCGCGGACGGAGGCGGCATCGTGAGCGGAACGACACCGGTGGTGGAGCAGGTGCGATCGGCGGATGGCACGCCCATCGCGTTCGAACGGTCCGGGGCCGGGCCCGCGATCATTCTGGTCGGCGGCGCGTTCAACGACCGCAACACGACCCGCGCGCTCGGTGCGGCATTGGCACCGGATTTCACGGTGATCGGCTACGACCGCCGGGGGCGGGGCCACAGCGGCGACACCGCACCGTACGAGATCGGCCGGGAGATCGACGACCTGGCCGCCGTGATCGCTGCGGCAGGTGGCTCCGCGGCGCTCTACGGGATCTCCTCCGGCGCCGTCCTGGCCGCCCTCGCCACCGCACAGGGCCTGCCGGTGACCGGGTTGGTCCTGTTCGAGCCGCCGTTTCAGGTTGGCCCACACGTGGGCGTCCGGAAAGACATCACCGCGCAGCTCATCGAGCTGATCGCCGTGGACGACCGGGACGGCGCGGTGGAGACCTTCCTCACCGCCTCGGTGGGGCTGCCCGCCGAGGCGGTCGCCGGGATGAAGGCGCAACCGGTGTGGGGCTCACTGACCGCGATCGCGCACACCCTGCCGTACGACGCGATCGTGACCGCGGGAGGGCGACTGCCCACCGACCTGGCGGCGATCACCGTGCCGACCCTCGCGGTGGACAGCACCGGCAGTCCACAGTGGCTGCGGGACGGGAGCCGCGCCGCGGCCGAGGCGGTCCCGGGCGGCCGATCCATCAGCCTCGACGGCGGCTACCACGAGGTGCCGCCAGCGACGCTCGCTCCCGCGCTGCGCGAGTTCCTGCTCGGTTGACGGCCGCTGGCCGGCCGTCTCACCACCGAATGGCGGGCGGACGTAGGCGGTCAGCCGTTGACCAGCGCCACAGGACGGGCGCTCTCAGAAGCCGCAGGTCTGGCCGGTGGAGTGGCTGACCTGCACGGTGTGTGTCACGCAGCCGCCCGCCTCGACCAGGTGCAGCAGGAAGGCGGTTGGCTCGTCGACCCAGCCGATCTGCTCGTCGGCACTCATGGTGAGCGTGCTCTGCTTCCAGGTGCTGGGTGCCACGGTGAGAACCGTGCCGGCGTACGCCGAGGTGACCGGGCGGTGCAGGTGGCCGGCGGCGACCCGGACGACGTGCCGGTGCCGACCGATCACCTCGGCGAGCGCGTCCCCGTCGGTGAGCCGGACGGAATCGGCCGCCGGGATGCCGACCGCGACCGGCGGGTGGTGCAGGCAGACCACGGCGGGCACCTCGGGCCGCCCGGCCAGCACCCCGTCGAGCCAGCCGAGCTGCTCCTCGCCGAGCTGCCCGCTGCTGCTGCCGGGGACGAGCGAGTCGAGCACCACGACCGTCGCCGCCTCGTGGTCGACGTGGTAGTAGGCGGAGAAGCCTCCCCCGAGCCACGGCGTGCCCCCGAATGCGTCGAGCAGCGACTCCCGGTCGTCATGGTTGCCGGGGACCAGGTGCACCGGCAGCGGGAACCGGCCGATCAGCTCGCGCAGCGCGGCGTACTCGTCGGGCCTCCCGTGGTCGACCAGGTCGCCGGTGATCACCACGCAGTCCGGTCGGGGTAGCAACGCCAGCACCCGGCCGAGCGCGCGGTGCAGCCCGGCGGCCGGTTCGGCGGCGAGCAGGCCGGTGGTCAGGTGCGGGTCACTGAGCTGGGCGATGAGCATGGGGGCTCGCCTCCTCGACGCCGGGAGTTCCACGCTATCGCCGGGCGCGGCACCCCGGAGGGCTCGATGCCCACAGGCTGCGTCCACAGCCTGTGGATAGCACGTGTGTACGAAGCCGGATCGACCCTGCCCCACCGTGAGTACGCTTGATCGCGTGGCTCGGAGTCGGCCGAGCCCTCCCCCTACCTGGAACGACGTGCGAGTGGATCATCAGCTAGTCATCCGTGACGTCACCGTCCGCCTGCCGATGGCGTCGAGCGCGCTGGAGGCCTGTCGGTGGACGGTCACCGCGCTGTCCCACCACACCCCGGCGACCATCTCCGTGCTGCTCGCGGTCCATGACCGCCTGCGCTGCGTGGCGGCGACCGGGGCCTGGCAGGTCTTCGCCACCGTGCCGGCACGGACCGGCATCGTCGGCAGGGTGTACGCCACCGGCACCCCCGCCGTCGTCCCGGACGTCACCGTCGACCCCGACTACCTCCCGGTACGCCTGGACGTGACGGCCGAGCTGTGCGTACCGGTGTTGGACCCGGCGGGCCGGGCGATCGGCGTGCTCGACCTGCAGTGGAGTGAGCCGATCGACCTTGAGCCGTGGCGGGAGACCGCGCAACGGCTGGCCGACCGGCTCGGCGGGCGGATCGCCGCCCTCGGTGGCCCACCGGCGGAGAGCCGCAGCGAGAAGCTGCTCCGGCACACTGCCGCACTCTCCTCCGCACCGACCGAGGGGGAGGTGCTGGGCGTGGCGGCCTGCGCCGCCCGAGAGGTGTCCACGCTCTCCACCGCGGTGCTGCTGATCGCCGACCAGCTTGGCCCGTCCCCGGTGGCGCCGAGCGACCTGGAAACCCGGATCCGCACCGAGCTGACCAAGGCGGGTCCGGCCGCACTGAACCGGATGATCGACCGGGCACACCGGTACGGCGCCGGCTACACGCTGGGCGAGGCGGGGCACCCGCCGACCGAGGACTACCGACCGCTGACCCGGGCGGGGGTACGCACGCTGGTCGCCGTCCCGGTCGGGCCGTCGGACGCTGGCGGGGTGCTGCTGGTCGCCGACGAACGTGCACTGCGCCCCGACCCGACCACGATCAGCCTGATGGAGTTGCTCGCCGGGCAGGCCTGGACGAGCCTGGACCGGCTGCGCACGCTGTCCCGGCTGCGGGAGCAGGCCAGCTCCGACCCGCTGACCGGGTTACGGCACACCGGCCCGTTCGGGCAGCGGATCGCTGCCGCCACCCCGGGGCGTACGGCCCTGCTGGCGATCGACGTGGACGGCTTCAAGACCGTCAACGACACGTACGGCCACCAGGCCGGCGACCGGGTGCTGGTCCGGTTGGCCCGGGCGTTGGAGGGGGCCCTGCGGCACGGCGACGAGCTGTACCGGATCGGCGGTGACGAGTTCGTCGCCGTGATCGAGGTGAGCCGCCCCGAGGAGGCGGTCCGGATCGCCGAGCGGCTGACCGAGGCGGCTCGGCGCATCGGCCGCACGATCAGCGTGGGCGTCGCGCTGCCCCGCCCCGGCGAGTCCCCCGATCGCACCCTCCGCAGAGCCGACCAGGCCCTGTACGCGGTAAAACGCCAAGGCCGAGACGGAGTACAACTCTCCGCCGCGTAACCCCGCCCCCGCCCCGCGCGCCCCCCCGTGCGCTCCGTGCGCGCGCCCCCACCCCAAGCTCTCGTCGATCTAGGGCATATTGCTGCGGCAGGAGATCAACTCACGACGATATGCCCTAGATCAACGTGGCCTACGGGCGCGGGGCGGGCGCGGGGCGGGCGCGGGGCGGGCGCGGGGGCGGGGCGGGCGCGGGGCGGGCGCGGGGGCGGGGCGGGGCGGGCGCGGGGCGGGGGGAGTAGGGCGGGGCGCGGGGGGTTACGGGGTTTTTAGGTCTTTGGCCAGGAGTTCGGCGATCTGGGCCGTGTTGAGGGCGGCGCCCTTGCGGAGGTTGTCGCCGGTGACGAAGAAGTCGAGGGCGCGGGGGTCGTCCAGGGCGCGGCGGATCCGGCCGACCCAGGACGGGTCGGTGCCGACTGCATCGATCGGCATCGGGAACTCCCCCGCCGCGGGATCGTCGACCAGGATCACCCCGGGTGCGTTGCGCAGCGCCTCGCGGGCCCCTTCGGCGTCCACCTCCGTGCCGAAGACCGCGTGCACGGCCACCGAGTGGCCGGTGACCACCGGCACCCGGACGCAGGTGGCGGACACCTTGAGGTCGGGCAGGCCGAGGATCTTCCGCGACTCGTTGCGGATCTTCATCTCCTCCGATGACCAGCCAGCGTCGGCCGGGGAGCCGGCCCAGGGCACCACGTTGAGCGCCAGCGGCGCCGGGAACGGGCCCAGGTCGTCGCCGACCGCCTGCCGTACGTCACCGGTCCGCGAGCCGAGCGCCCGATCCCCGGCGACCTTGGCGAGCTGGTCGTGCAGGATGTCCACGCCGGCCTTGCCCGCGCCGGAGACTGCCTGGTACGAGGCGAGCACCAACTCCCGCAGGCCGTACTCGCGGTGCAGTGGCGCGACCGCGACGATCATCGCGAGGGTGGTGCAGTTGGCGTTCGCGATGATGCCCCGGGGGCGGTTGCGAACCTGCTCAGGGTTGATCTCCGGAACGACCAACGGGACGTCCCGGTCCATCCGGAAGGCCCCGGAGTTGTCGACCGCGATCGCGCCTCGGCCGACGGCGATCGGCGCCCACTCGGCGGAGACCTCGTCGGGTACGTCGAACATCGCCACGTGGACCCCGTCGAACGCCTCGGGGGTCAGCGCCTGGACGACGAGTTCCTCGCCCCGGCAGCGCACCGTGCGCCCGACCGAGCGCTCGGAGGCGAGCAGCCGGATCTCGCCCCAGACGTTGCGGCGCCCGGTGAGCAGCTCACACATCACGGTGCCGACGGCACCGGTCGCTCCGACCACGGCGAGGGTGGGCAGCGCCGTCATCGGCGCTACCTACCCGTCCCCGCGTAGACCACGGCTTCGGTATCGCCGCCCAGCTCGAACGCGTCGTGGATGGCGCGGACGGCGGCGTCGAGGTCGGTGTCCCGGCAGACCACGGAGACCCGGATCTCGGAGGTGGAGATCATCTCGATGTTGACCCCGGCCGCGCCGAGCGCGGCGAAGAAGCCGGCGGCCACGCCGGGGTGTGAGCGCATGCCGGCACCGATCAGCGAGACCTTGCCGACGTGGTCGTCGTAGAGCAGGCCCTTGAACTTGACCGACTCCTGGATCTTGCTGAGCGCGGCCATCGCGGTCGGGCCGTCGGTCTTGGGCAGGGTGAACGAGATGTCCGTCCGGCCGGTGCCCTCGGTGGAGACGTTCTGCACGATCATGTCAAGGTTGATCTCGGCGCCGGCGACGGTGTCGAAGATCCGCGCGGCGGCGCCCGGCTCGTCGGGCACCCCGACGATCGTGATTTTGGCCTCGCTGCGGTCGTGCGCGACCCCGGTGATCAGTGCCTGCTCCACGGAAAGGTCCTCCATCGATCCGGTGACCATCGTGCCGGTGTTGGTCGAGTATGACGAACGGACGTGGATCGGCAACCCCGCCCGGCGGGCGTACTCCACGCTACGCAGGTGCAGCACCTTCGCGCCGCAGGCGGCCAGCTCCAGCGTCTCCTCGTAGGTGATCTGCTTGATGTGCCGGGCGTTGGGCACGATCCGCGGGTCGGCGGTGAAGATGCCGTCCACGTCGGTGTAGATCTCGCAGACGTCGGCGTGCAGGGCTGCGGCGAGCGCCACGGCGGTGGTGTCCGAACCACCCCGACCCAGCGTGGTGACGTCCTTGGTGTCCTGTGAGACGCCCTGGAAGCCGGCCACGATGACCACCGAGCCCTCGTCGAGCGCGCCCTTGAGCCGCCCGGGGGTGACGTCGATGATCCGTGCGCGGCCGTGCACCGAGGTGGTGATCACGCCGGCCTGCGAGCCGGTGAACGAGCGGGCTTCGTACCCCAGGTTGTGGATGGCCATGGCCAGCAGGGCCATGGAGATCCGCTCCCCGGCGGTGAGCAGCATGTCCAGCTCGCGGCCCGGCGGCAGCGGGCTGACCTGGTTGGCCAGGTCGAGCAGCTCGTCGGTGGTGTCCCCCATCGCGGAGACCACCACCACCACGTCGTCGCCGGCCTTGCGGGCGGCGACGATGCGCTCGGCCACCCGCTTGATCCGCTCGGCGTTGGCGACGGAGGACCCGCCGTACTTCTGCACCACGAGTGCCACGACGGTGCACTCCCTCCCAGCGACCCTGAGCGTGCCGACGCCGCCGGAACCGGGGCCGGCGGCGCGTGTCAGACCCCTTGAGGGTATCCGGCGGGTAACGACGCCGGGTCAGGTGATCCCACCATCCGGCCCGCGAGAGGCCAGCCGGGCCGGTCCCACCAGGTCGAAGGGGTACGCGGGTACCGCCCTTCCGACACGCCGGGACGAGCCGGTACGCGCCGGCACCCACCAACCGCTCGCACCCACCAGAATGGGCCGGTGCCCGTCCTCATCCGCCCGGCCGGCCGCGTGCTCGGGCCGCTCGTGTTCGCCCTGTCGGCTCTCCTGGTCGCCTGCACCAGTGAGCAGCCTCCGGCCCCGCCGCCCGCCGATCCGGAGCCGGTCGAGGTGGATGCCGCGCGGGACGAGCTGGCCGCCCTGGCCGCGGCTGCCCAGGACCGCCACATGGTGACGCAGTACGTGTTCAGCCGGGCGGGTCAACCGGACCGCACCATCGTCTTCACCAGCGCGAACGACGGCAGTTGGCGGGTCGACGTGCCGGGTGGCGCGTTGGGTGGCACCGCCGACGTCTCGATGGCTGCCACGACGGACGGGCTGTTCCAGTGCGCCCTGCCGTCGGCCGGCCGACCGGAGGCGGCGAGCTGCGTACGCCTCGGTGAGCGCGACGACGCGATCCCACGCCGGTCGGATCCCCGGGTCCAGCATCCGCTCACCGACTGGCTGGACGTGCTCACCGACCGGCGGGCGCCGTTGGCGGTGGCCCCGGCCAGCCCGCCCGAGGGCCTCACCGGCACCTGTTACTCGGTGGACTCCACCTCGGCCTCGCTCAACGCCCCGCTGGATGTGGGCATCTACTGCTACGACCGGGACGGCACGCCGACCGGCGTCCGGACCGGAGCCGGGACGCTGAGGCTGGCCGCCCCGCCGGGCCCGGCGCCGGCCACCGTGCAGCTGGCTGGGCCGGTGGTGGTCGACCGGGACCCGCTCGACACCGCGGCGCCACCGACCCCTGATCCGTCGGACAGCCCGGGCGCGGGAACGCCCTGATCTTCGTCCCGTTACGGGTGCTCTTGCCCACATTTGGAAGGACCACCCTGAGCCATGAATCACCCATACAGGACGATTCTCCTATGGCCGATCTCACCCCGCTCCTCGCCTACCGCTGGAGCCCGCTGGCGTTCGACCCCACCGAGGAGCTGAGCGCGGCGGAGGCGACCTCCCTGTTGGAGGCGGCCCGCTGGGCGCCGTCGCTGGGCAACCGCCAACCGTGGCGGTTCACCCTCGGTCACCGTGACGACGAGACCTGGAAGCGGATCCTGGTCAACCTGCCCGAGCACGACCAGCGCTGGGCGCACCGCGCCGCCGCACTACTGCTCGCCGCACACATCGACATCGACGCCGCGTCGGCCGACGGAGTCGCGTACGACCTGGGCCAGGCGGTCGCCCACCTCACGGTGCAGGCCACTGCGCTCGGGCTGCACGTACGGCAGGTGCTGACCGTGGACCGCGCCGGGCTCGCCGTTGACCTGCACCTTCCCGCCGACGTGCGGCCGTACGCGGTGATCGCCGTCGGGCAGCTCGGCGACCCGCTCAGCCTGCCGGCCGACCTCGTCGCCGAGGAGACCGGCCTGCGCTGCCGCCGGCCCCTGGCCGAACTGCTGCTCGCCTGATCGGGTCACCCGCCCCGGCTGGCCCCGAGCAGAACTCTCGCGGCGTCGGTGTTGCGATAGAGGACGTGCCGACCCTGCCGGGACCGGGAGACCAGACCCGCGGCGTGCAGCGCGGCCAGGTGCTGGGAGACGTTTCCGGCGGACATCCCGGTGAGTCGGGCCAGGTCGGTGGTGGTCGCCACCGTGTCGAGCAGGTGCAGCAACGCGGCCCGGCCGGGGCCGACCACGCGTGCCAGCGGGTCGCCGGGCGGCGTCGCGGTCGCCTCCCAGAGCATTCCGACCGCCCGGACCGGGTACGCCCCGGCCGGCACCGAGTCCTCCAGCAGGTTCCACAGCACCCGCCGGTCGCTGAACACGCTCGGATTCAGCGCCAGCCCGCGATCGCGAAGGTCGAAGTCCCGCTCGAACGGGTCGTCGCTCACCACCCGGTCACCGAGCCAGCGCAGGCTCGGGTGGAGCTGCTCGAAGAACCGACCGGCGCCGCCCTCGGCGAGCTGAGTGGCGCGGTACGCCACGTCGGCGTCGAGCAGCGCGCGCATCCGCGGCCAGTCCGGGGCGATCGCCTCGTCGTACCAGAACCGCACCGCGTCGATGAGCTGCGGCAGCAACCCGCGGGGATCGGCGAGCAGCGCCCGCCCGAACGGGCTCAACGGTCGGCTCGGGGTGGTCGCCAGCAGATCCCGGGCCACCACGTCCGGCGGCGTCGCCGCGATCTGGTCGAGCTGCTCGGCCATCTCCATGTTCGGCCGGGCCGCCGGGGTGAGGAAGTCGGGCAGCCAGCAACGCGGCCGGGTCAGCTCCACCAGTGGTCGGACCCGGTCGGCCACCTCGGGCCTACGTAAGGTCACCCGGGCCCGGTCGATCCAGGGCAGGTGCACGGCGTAGCGGATCGGGTTGGCCAGCGCCCACATGCTCATGACCGTCTCGTTGGCCGGCGACACGGCGAGCCGTACTCCCGCCACGTCGGCCAGGCTGAACCGTAACTCGGACACGCGCACCCCCGACGCAGGATTCGATTCAGCCTAAAAGAGTCGACCGACGCCATGGGGGCACGGTTCACTCACCGGCCATGGGGGCCAGAGAAACCATCCGCACCGCCGTCCAAAACGTCGTACCGCCGGCCGGACTGACGCGCGCCCTTGCCGTGCAGGCCATGGTCGGCGCCGTCGGCGGCGGCCTGTTCCAGGCCGGTAGCGCCGTCTTCTTCACCCGGGCGCTCGGGCTCAGCGCCGCCCAGGTGGGGCTGGGGCTGTCCATCGCGGCGGGGGTGTCGCTGCTGGGTACGGTGCCGCTGGGCGGGCTCACCGACCGGTACGGACCGCAGCGGATCTGGATCGTCGGGCTGGTGCTGGACGCGGCGCTCTTCGCGACCTACCCGTTCGTGGGCGGTTTCGCCGGTTTCCTCGCCGTGGTGGTGGCGCTGGCCGCCGTGGACGCCGCGACCGGTGTGGCCCGGCAGGTCTACTCGATCAACGCGCTCCCCCCGGCCGAACGGGTCACCGCGATGGCGTACCAGCGCTCGTCGCTGAACGTCGGGTTCGGGCTGGGTGCGGTGATCAGCGGCCTGGTGCTGGCAGTCGACACGATGGCGGCGTACCGGGGAATGGTCTGGTTCATCGCGGCGGTCTTCCTGGTGACGGCTCTCTTCGTGCGGCGACTGCCCCGGCTGCCCCAGGCGGCCCGGCCGGCGGAGCCGATGAGCCGGCTCGCCGTGCTCCGGGACCGCCCGTTCATGGCGGTGTCCCTGCTCTCCGGCTTGCTCACCGCGCATCAGACGCTCTACCTGACGGTGATGCCGCTCTGGATCCTCACCCACACCGACGCCCCGAAGACGGCGATCGCCGGGCTGGTGCTGCTCAACACGGTCCTGATCGTGCTGCTTCAGGTACGCGCCAGCCGGGGCGCCGACACCGCTCCGGGCGCGGCGAGGGCCTCTCGTCGGGGCGCCCTGCTGATCGCCCTGTTCTGTCTGGTCCTGCCGATCTCCGGGGCCACCCGGGGCACGCTCACCATCGTGGTGCTGGTGGCCGCCGCGACGGTGCTGATCCTGGCCGAGCTGATCGAGTCGGCCGGCACCTGGGGGCTCACCGCCGCCCTGCCGCCAGCCGCCCAGCGTGGCGCGTACGTGGGGGCGTTCCGGCTCGGCACGCAGGTGCAGTACCTGATCGCCCCGGCGGGACTGACCGCGCTCGGGGTGACCACCGGCGGGTGGGGCTGGTACCCGACGGCGGCGATCTTCGCGCTGGTCGGGCTGGCGATCGTACCCGTGGTGGGCTGGGCCGGACGGACGCCGCGACTGGGTGCTGCCACTCCCGAGCCGGCCATGACGCCGGTCCCATAGTCCGGACCTACCTACCCACCCCCCGTTCCATCACGTAGGGTGACCTGGTCATGTGGCAGGCGCTTCTTCTCCTTAGCCGCCGCGACGAGGCCTGACCGGCCGGCACCTCGTCGCGGAGTTGCATCGCGCCGTCCAGCACATCCGAGTTTCTTATCGGCACCCGCATGGGCACCGTCGCCCGGCACCTCGCCGACACCTTCCGATCTGCTGACGCCACATGTTCCAGGGAGCACTCTGAGATGGCTCAACCTGTCACCGACGCTGAGACCGATCCGATCGCCCGGCAACGCCCGAGCCGGATGCCGTACCACCGCTACCAGCCCTACCAGGAGCCGTTCCGGGTCGACCTGCCCGACCGCACCTGGCCCACCCGGCACGTCGACGCCGCCCCACGCTGGTGCGCCGTGGATCTCCGCGACGGCAACCAGGCGCTGATCGACCCGATGTCCCCCGAGCGCAAGCGCCGGATGTTCCAGCTGCTGGTCCAGATGGGCTACAAGGAGATCGAGGTCGGCTTCCCGTCGGCCAGCCAGACCGACTTCGACTTCGTCCGGCAGCTCATCGAACAGGACATGATCCCGGACGACGTCACCATCCAGGTACTGACCCAGTGCCGGGAGCACCTGATCGACCGGACGTTCGAGTCGCTGCGCGGTGCGAAGCGAGCCATCGTGCACTTCTACAACTCGACCTCCACCCTCCAGCGGCGGGTCGTCTTCGGCCTCGACAGGGACGGCATCGCCGACATCGCCACCACCGGCGCGCGGCTCTGCCAGAAGTACGCGGAGATCCACACCCCGGACACCGACATCTACTACGAGTACTCGCCGGAGTCGTACACGGGCACCGAGCTGGAGTACGCGCTGGAGGTCTGCTCCCGGGTGATCGACGTGATCGACCCGACGCCCGACCGGCCGCTGATCATCAACCTGCCGGCCACCGTCGAGATGGCCACGCCCAACGTGTACGCCGACTCGATCGAGTGGATGCACCGGCACCTGCCCCGCCGGGACAGCCTGGTGCTGAGCCTGCACCCGCACAACGACCGGGGCACCGGGGTGGCCGCCGCCGAGCTGGGCCTGCTCGCGGGCGCGGACCGCATCGAAGGCTGCCTGTTCGGTAACGGCGAGCGCACCGGCAACGTGGACCTGGTGACGCTGGGGCTCAACCTGTTCTCCCAGGGCATCGACCCGATGATCGACTTCTCGAACATCGACGAGGTTCGGCGGGCCGTCGAGTACTGCAACCAACTGCCTGTGCACGAGCGCCACCCGTACGCGGGCGACCTGGTCTACACCGCCTTCTCCGGCTCCCACCAGGACGCCATCAAGAAGGGCTTCGACGCCCTCGCCGCCGACGCGAAGGCGGCCGGCGTACCGGTGGACGAGCAGACCTGGGCCGTTCCGTACCTGCCGATCGACCCGAAGGACCTGGGCCGCACCTACGAGGCGGTCATCCGGGTCAACTCGCAGTCCGGCAAGGGCGGCGTCGCGTACATCATGAAGAGCGAGCACCAACTGGACCTGCCCCGCCGGCTCCAGATCGAGTTCTCCGGGGTCGTGCAGCAGGTCACCGATCACGACGGTGGCGAGGTCGACCCGGGCACCATGTGGGAGATCTTCGCGACGCACTACCTGCTCGACCACCAGCCCGACCCGGCGGTCCGGCTGGCCAGCTACACGATCGGCACCACCGACGGCAAGGTCGAGATCGAGGCCCAGGTCGGCGTGGGCGCCGAGCAGCGCTCGCTCGCCGCGGTCGGCAACGGCCCGATCGACGCGTACGTCAACGCGCTCCAGTCGGTCGGGGTGGGCGTCCGGGTGCTCGACTACCACGAGCACGCCCTCTCCTCCGGCGGGGACGCGCAGGCCGCCGCGTACGTGGAGTGCGAGGTGGACGGCCGGACGGTCTGGGGTGTCGGCACCGACGCCAACATCGTCACCGCCTCGATCAAGGCGGTCACCAGCGCCGTCAACCGCGCCCGCCGCTGATCGCAGACGCCATACCCCCGGAGTACCTGCCTACTTCGGGGGTGTGGCGGCGGGCAGCGAGTGGCAGGGCTGTGACGGCGGGGCTTCCCGGGGCGGTCGGTGGACCAGCACGAGGGCCAGCACCGCGCCGGCCACGAGCAGCCCGGCACACCATTCCATCGCGCCCCGGAACGCGTTGGTCAGCTCGCCCTTCTGCTCGTACCCGCCGCCGGAGAGGCCGACCAGCAGCGGCAGCGCCGCCACCGCGAGCAGGCCGCCGGCGCGGGACGCGGCGTTGTTGAAGCCGCTGGCCACCCCGGAGAACCGGTCCTGCACGGCGGCCAGCACCGACGCGGTCAGCGGTGCCACCACCAGGGTCAGCCCGATGCCGAAGAGCAGCACCCCGGGCAGCACGTCCCGCCAGTACGACGCGCCCGGTCCGACGCCGCGCAGCAGCAGCAGACCGACGGCGGCCACCACCGGCCCGACGGTCAACGGCAGTCGCGGGCCGATCCGCGCCGACAGCGCGCCGGCCCGGGCCGACCCGATCAACAGCAGCAGGGTCATCGGCAGCAACGCGATGCCGGTGCGGAAGGCCGACCACTCGACCACGTTCTGCAGGTAGACGGCGAAGAAGAAGGTGAAGCCGCCGAGCGCCGCGTAGACGACCACTGTGAAGATGTTCAGCACCGAGAAGAGCCGGCTGCCGAACAGCCCGGTGGGCAGCATCGCGGCGTCGCCACGCCGCCGTTCCAACAGGACGAAGGAGACGGCCGACAACACCCCGACCAGCGCCGCGATCAGCACCGGCGCTGAGTTGTAGCCGCGCGCTGGCGCGTCGATCAGGGCGTACGTGACGCCGGCGAGCGCGAGTGCTCCGAGCAGGGCTCCGGCGACGTCGAAGCGCCGTCGGGTCCGCCCTGGACCTTCGGTCCGGGAGGCGCTCTCGTCCCGACTCTCCGGCACCCAGCGCGTCGCGGCCAGCACCACCAGCACGGCGATCGGCAGGTTGAGGAAGAAGATCCAGCGCCAGGACAGCGCGTCGATCAGCCAGCCCCCGATGAACGGGCCCAGCGCGGTGGACACCCCGGACAGCCCGGCCCAGGCGCCGATAGCCCGGCCCCGGTCGTCCGGGTGGAAACTGGCCTGGAGCACGGACAGCGACCCGGGCGTGAGCAGCGCGCCGCCGGCGCCCTGCAGGAACCGGGCCGCGATCAGCCAACCGGTGCCCTGGGCCAGCCCGCACAGCACGGACGCGGCGGTGAACCAGACCACGCCGATGAGGAAGATGCGTCGCCGACCGAAGCGGTCCCCGAGTGCGCCGCCGAGCAGAACGAACGCCGCCAGCATCAGCAGGTAGCCGTTGATGGTCCACTGGAGATCGGCCACGTTCGCGCCGAGATCCTGTCCGAGCTTCGGCAGCGCCACGTTGACGACGGTGCTGTCGAGGAAGACCATGCCTGAGGCGAGTACGGCGGCGAGCAGCGTCCCACGGCCGGCGGCGGTGCCCATCCGGAGGGCAGGCGCCGGTACGGGTGCGGTCATCCCACCAATCTGCCCTGCATCATGTGGGAGACGCCACGAATTGCCAAAACCTTTCCCGGGTACTGTGCGCAATCGCCGGGAGACCGCAAGCTGGAGAGGTGTCGTCTGTGCGTACCAGATCAGGACCGCGAGTGGCGGTGGCCGCGTTCGCCGCGGCGCTGGCGCTCGGCGTGGCCGGTTGCGTCCCGCAGGACGAGCCGGACACCCCGCCGCCGAGTGACGGCGGCAACGCCGTGGAACAGTTGGGCCAACTCACCGTCGCCGCCGCAGGCTCGATGAAGGGCTACAGCCGCGACCACTTCCCGCACTGGCGGGACACTGGCAAGAACTGCGATGTGCGGGACAGCATCCTGCAGCGCGACGGCAAGGACGTGAAACTCTCCGGCTGCAACGTGGTCGGGGGCCGCTGGGAGAGCGTGTACGACGGTCGCAGCGCCACCGATCCCTCTGACGTGGACATCGACCACATGGTGCCGTTGGCCAACGCGTGGCGCTCCGGTGCCGACGAGTGGGACGATGCGAAGCGGGGGGACTTCGCCAACGACACCACCCGCCCGCAGCTCTTCGCGGTTTCGGCGTCCTCCAACCGGTCAAAGGGTGACCAGGACCCGTCTCAGTGGAAGCCCGCGAACCGGTCGTACTGGTGCCAGTACGCCGAGAACTGGGTGACGGTCAAGCACTACTGGCGGCTGACGGTGACCAGTGCGGAGAAAGCCGCCCTGGCCGACATGTTGGGGGGCTGCTCATGAGCGAAGAAGCGGCGACGGGCGCCGGGGCGACAGCTGACACCGGCCCGGCCACTGCCGGCATGACCGCGGACGGCACGGCCGAGACCCCGGCCGCCGTTCCGGGGGCCGGCATGGTCGCGGATGCTGGCGGCGCGGGTGGCGCGCAGAGCCGCACCACCGACATCGTGCCCGGGCCCGGTGGCGTGATGACCGATGAGGTCGGCGTCGTCACCGGCGACCTGACCCTGCGCACCGAGTACGCGGACGGCAAGGTCACCCTGCGGGTGCAGTACAAGGACGCGGACGAGTGGTACGTGGTGACCGGCGCGTCGGTCGCGCTGGCCGACCCGGCCGGACTGGACGCGGTGCACGGTGTCGCGGTGGGCCTGCTGAACCGCCCCGAGGGCTGAACCGCACGCCGGAGCCGTCGAGAGGTCAGGGGCCGTCCTGTGACAGGACGGCCCCTGCCGACGTCACGGGGTCGGGATCAACTCTCCCGGCGGGTCGATCGGGCCGGTGCCCTCGGTCGGGCGGACCAGCTCCACCTCAACCTCGTGCGGCCGGATCCGGCCGGCGGCGATGTCCTCGGCGAAGTGGCAGGCGACCCGGTGCCCGCCGACCACGTCGCGTAGCGCCGGCCGCTCGTCCGCGCAGCGGGTCTCCTGCGCCCACGGGCACCGGGTGTGGAAGCGGCAGCCCGGCGGCGGGTTGGTCGGCGAGGGCAGGTCGCCAGCGAGCAGGATCCGCTCCCGGCGGTCCTCCACCAGCGGGTCCGGCACCGGCACCGCGGACATCAACGCCCGGGTGTACGGGTGCATCGGTTCGCGGTACAGGTCGTCGCTGGACGCCTCCTCGACCAGCCCACCGAGGTACATCACACCCACCGTGTCGGCGATGTGCCGGACCACCGCCAGGTCGTGGGCGATGATCAGGTACGTCAGACCGCGCTCGTTCTGCAGGTCCTCCAGGAGGTTGAGCACCTGAGCCTGGATCGACACGTCCAGCGCGGAGACCGGCTCGTCGGCGACGATCAGCTCCGGATTGAGCACCAACGCCCGGGCGATGCCGATCCGCTGACGCTGGCCGCCGGAGAACTCGTGCGGGTATTTGCCCAGCGCCGACGAGGGCAGGCCGACCGCCTCCAGCGTCTCGCGCAGCCGCCGGTTCGTCTCGGCCTTGTCGCCGGCGAGCCCGTGGGCCTTGAGCCCCTCCACCAGCAGCGACTCCACCGACTGTCGGGGGTCGAGGCTGGAGAGCGGATCCTGGAAGATCATCTGCATCCGGCGGCGGGCCTGCCGCATCGCCTCGCCCTTGAGCGAGCGGACGTCGATGCCGTCGAAGATGATTTCGCCGTCGGTGGGTTCGACCAGCCGCAGCAGGCCACGGCCGAGCGTCGACTTGCCGCAGCCCGACTCGCCGACCAGGCCGTACGTCTCGCCCTTGCGGATGCTCAGCGACACGCCGTCCACCGCGTAGACGTACCCGACGGTGCGGTCGAAGAGCAGGCCACTCTTGATCGGGAAGTGGACCTTGATGTCGCGCAGTTCGACCAGAGGTCCGGTCTGTTCGGTCATCGGACCGCCACCTCCTCGGGGACGGGGTTGTTGCAGCGGAGGTCGCCGCCGGTAGCGGTGGGTTCGAGCGGCGGGGGCCCTTCGAGGCAGGCGTCCACGACGTTGTCGCAGCGCGGCGCGAACGCGCACCCCTCGACCCACGGGATGTTGTCGGAGACCGACCCACGGATCGCGTGCAGCCGCTCCCCCCGTGGCGAGTCGAGCCGAGGCACCGAGTTGAGCAGCCCGTGCGTGTACGGGTGCCGGGCGTGCGCGAACAGATCGTGCCGTCGCGCCCGCTCGACCACCTTGCCGCCGTAGAGCACGTTGACCGTGTCGCAGAGCCCGGCCACCACACCCAGATCGTGCGTGATCATGACGAGCGCGGTCCCGGTCTCGTCCACCAACTGCTTGAGCAGAGCGAGGATCTGCGCCTGGATGGTCACGTCGAGCGCGGTGGTCGGCTCGTCGGCGATCAGCAGCCGGGGCTTGCACGCCAGCGCGATGGCGATCAGCGCGCGCTGGCGCATCCCGCCCGAGATCTGGTGCGGGTACTCCGTGAGCCGCCGCTGCGGGTCGGGAATCCCGACCGCGTCGAGCAGCTCCCGCGCCTCCCGCAGCGCCTGCTTACGGTCGCGGCCCTGGTGGCGCTCCAGCACCTCGGCGACCTGGATCCCGATCGGAATGACCGGATTCAGTGAGGAGAGCGGGTCCTGGAAGATCATGCTGATCTCCCGACCGCGCCGGTCGCGCATGTCGTCCGGCCGCAGCTTCAGCAGGTCGGTGCCCTCGAAGAGCACCTCCCCGGTGACCTTGTTGCCCCGCTTGGGCAGCAGGCCCATGATGGCCAGGCTGGTCACGCTCTTGCCGCAGCCGGACTCGCCGACCAGGCCGACCGTCTGCCCCGGCTCCACCGTGAAGCTGACCTTGTCGACGGCGGTGAAGGGCCGCTCGCCGCGTCGCTGGAAAACCACGTTCAGGTCACGGACGTCGAGCAGGCTCATCGCGTCACTTCCTCACTGCTTTGGTCCTTCGCTCGCGACTGCGGGGCTCGCAAGCTCACTCCTCGCGCTCGCCCGAGGCAGGGTCCGGCCGTGCTGGTTGCGCGCACCGTCGTCACCGCCGGTTCTTCGGGTCGATCGCCTCGCGCATCGCCTCACCCAGCAGGGTGAAGCCGAGCGCGACCACGATGATCGCCAGCGCCGGGTAGTACGCCAACTCCGGGCGGACCTCGAAATAGCGCTGACCGTCCACGCCGAGCATCAGGCCCCACTCGGCCCGGTTGATGTCCGGGTCACCGAGGCCCAGGAAGGAGAGCGCCGCAGCGTCCAGGATGGCCACCGCGAAGGTCAGGGTGGCCTGCACGATCACCGCGGTCAGCGAGTTGGGCAACATGTGCCGCAGCACGATGTTGCGCTCCTTCACGCCGAGCGCGCGGGCGGCGAGCACGTGATCGCTCTCCCGCTGAGCCAGCATCGAGCCGCGCAGCAGCCGGGCGAAGATCGGCACGTTCACGATGGCCACCGCGAAGATGACCGTCCACTGGGTCGACCGGCTGGCCATCGCGACCAGGGTGATCGCGAGCAGCAGGCTCGGCAGGGCCAGCATCACGTCGGTGAGACGCATCAGAACCACGTCAACCCAGCCGCCGAAGGCGCCGGCGATCGCGCCGATCAGCACGCCGAGCGCGAGACCGATGAGGGTGGCGAGCACGCCGACGAAGAGCGTCTGCCGCGCGCCGTAGATCATGCGGGACAGGAAGTCCCGGCCGAGCGGATCGCCGCCGAACGGGAATGCGCTGCTGGCACCCGGAATGGTGTCCACGGTGAGGTTCTTTGTCAGCTCGTCGAAGCGCTGCGCCGGATCGTGTGGCGCGATCAGCGGAGCGAAGATCGCCACCAGGATGAACAGCCCCACGATGCCGGCCCCGACGATGGCGACCGGGTTGCGCCGCAGCCGGCGCACCGCGTCCCGGATGAGGCTCACCCCGCCCCGGTCGGCCGCACTCGCCTGTGCCAGCTCGTCCAGCCGTGCCTTCTTGCGGTCGCCGAGCAGGCCGATGCTGCGCTCGCTCATACCGGGGCGTGGTTTGTCGTCCCCGGGGCGGGGAGCCGGCGTGCCGGCCTGGGTGATCGGGTCACTCATCGCACACGCACCCTCGGGTCGATGAAGGCGTAGGAGAGGTCGACCAGCAGGTTGACCATCACGAAGACCAGCGCGGCCAGCAGGATGATCGCCTGGAGCACCGGGTAGTCCCGGCCGCCGCTGATCGAGTCGGTGATCAGCGTGCCGATGCCGCCCCAGTTGTAGACCTTCTCGGTGAGCACCGCGCCGGAGAGCAGCGCGCCGGTCTGCAGCCCGATGGTGGTGACCACCGGCAGCAACGCGTTGCGCATGATGTGCCGGCCGCGGATGGTGCGGTGCCGCAGGCCCTTCGCCTCGGCGGTCCGCACGTAGTCCTCGTTGAGGACGTCGAGCACGCTGGCCCGGGTGATCCGCACGATCACGGCCAGCGGAATGGTGGCGAGCGTGATCGCCGGCAGGATCAGATGCCACAACGCGTCCGCGCTGGCGTCGAACTCCCGGGTGAGCAGGCCGTCGAGCACGAAGAAGCCGGTGATGTTGGTGTTTTCCAGACCGGTGGTGAGCCGCCCTGAAGGCGGGAACCAGTGGATGTTCTGCGTGAAGACGTCCTTGAGCAGGTAGCCCAGGAAGAAGATCGGGATCGAGATACCGAGCAGGGTGCCGGCGATGGTGAGGTTGTCCAGCGCCCGCCCACGCCAGCGGGCGGCGAGGTAACCGAGCGGCACCCCGAGGCCGACGGCAATGATCATCGCGGCGAGGGCCAGCTCGATGGTGGCCGGGAAGGCGCGGCTGATCACCTCGGTGACGGGGTCACCGGTCCGAATCGAGTTACCGAAGTCGCCGGTCAGCACCCGCTGCATGAACTTGCCGTACTGCACCAGGATCGGCTGGTCGTAGCCGAGCGCCTTAATCAACAGCGCGCGACGCTCGGGCGTGGCCCGCTCGCCGAGCAGCGCCTCGACCGGCCCACCGGGCAGGTTCCGCAGCCAGATGAAGATCAGCGCCGACAACGCTATAAGGGTCACCACCAGCTGCAGCAGCCGGCGGACTATGACTCGCAACATCTCTCACACACCAGACTCTCGATGATCGCGGAATCGGCCCGGACCGGGAAGGAGCCCCGGACCGGGCCGATCACGCCTACGGCATCAGCCGACGGACGTCACTTGCTGACGCTGACCGTGTTGAACCGCTCGTCGGTCAGCGGGCTGGCCACCAGGCCCTTGACATCCTTGGTGACGACGATCGCCGGCGGCGCGTGCCAGACCGGCACAGCCGGCAGCCACTTCGCGGCGATGTCCCGGTTGACCTGCTCCCAGGCCGCCTTCTTGCCCGCCTCGTCGACGGTGGCGTCGGCCTTCTCGATGGCGTCGAACATCTCGGTCATCGACTGGTCGCCGAACTCGGCCTTGGCGCGACCGAAGAACGTGCCGACGAAGTTGCCCGGGTCGTTGTAGTCACCGGTCCAGCCGAGGATGTGCAGGTCGTGCTTGCCGAACTGCTGCACGTCGTCCTTGAAACCACCGTTCCACGGACGAGGCACACCGTTGACCTTGATGCCCACGGCCTGCAGGTCGTTGGCGAGGACGGTGAAGATCTCCTGCGGGTTCGGCATGTACGGCCGGGAGACGTCCGGCGGGTAGTAGAAGTTCAGCGTCAGACCCTCGGCGCCGGCCTCCTTGAGCAGCTGCTTGGCCTTGTCCGGGTTGTACTCGTACTTCTGCACGTCCGGGGCGTAGCCGAGCACGGTGTCCGGCAGGAACTCGTCGGCGACCTTCGCGCCACCCGGGCCCTTGGTCTGCACCAGCTGCTGACGGTTGAGCGCGTAGGCGATCGCCTGACGCACCCGCAGGTCCTTCAGCTTCGGGTTCTTCTGGTTGATGCCCAGGTAGAGGATGTTGAAGGCCGGACGGTTGACGACCTGGAAGCCCTCACTCTCGAGCGCCTTGCGGTCGGCCGGGGCCGGGAAGTCGATGCCCTGGACGGTGCCGGCACGGAGCTCCTGCTTGCGGGTGCTCTCGTCCTTGATGACCTTGATGATCACCTTGTCCACCTTGGCCTTGTCGCCAAAGTAGTCCGGGTTGCGGTTCAGGGTGATCTCGTTCTTGGCCTTGTCCCAGCCACCGAAGGTGAACGGGCCGGTGCCGACCGGGTTGGTGGTGGCGAAGGCGCTGTACTCGAACGAGTCGCCGTTCTGCTTCACCGTGTCGGAGTCGTACTTCTTCAGGGCTTCCGGGCTGGCGATCGAGAGCGACGTCAGCGCGAAGGCACCCGGGAAGGCACCCTTGTACTTGTTCAGGGTCAGGACGGCGGTCCCGTCGTCCTTGGCCTCGCACTTGTTGTAGATCGACTCGCCAGCGCCCTCGGCCTCGTTCTTCGCGAACCCGCCGAAGGTGTCCATGTAGTAGATCATCTGGGACTGGGCGGCAGCGCCCTTCATGTTGTACCAGCGGTCGAAGTTGAAGCAGACCGCAGCGGCGTTGAACGGCGTACCGTCGTGGAACTTCACGCCCTGGCGGAGCTTGAACGTCCAGACCTTGCCGGCCGGGTCGTGCTCCCAGCTCTCGGCCAGACCGCCCTGAAGGTCGGCGGTACCCGGCTTGTGGCTCACCAGGGTGTCGAACATCTGCCGGACTGGCCGGAACGACTCACCGTCATCGTTGAAGATGGGATCGAAGTTCTTCGGGTCACCGGCACCCGCGAAGATGAAGGTGCCGCCAGTCTTGGCCTCGCCACTGTCACCGTCGCGCTCGCTCTCCGCGCAGCCGGCCGCGCCGACCGCCAGAGCGGCAACGGCCGCGATGGCCACAGCCGTTTTAAGCCTTCTCGCCTGCATCTCTCACCTCTGTCATGCGCATGACCACCCGAGTTGTGGCTCGGTCCGTGTGCGGGAGGCTATGACATGTCACACGTGAAGCGGAACGGGCGTTAGGCAATCGCTATCAAGCCGACACCTTGCGCCGGGGTCTGACAGTCGACGGCACGGCGAATGCATAGGGCGACACATCGATCCACACGGGGTCGGATGCCGCGACGGGGTGGCACCGTCGATGACGGCACCACCCCCGCAGGTACGTGCTCAGACGGCCCGGCGGCCCTCGAAGGCCCGGCCCAGGGTGATCTCGTCGGCGTACTCCAGGTCGCCACCGACCGGCAGCCCGCTGGCCAGCCGGGTCACCGCGATGCCCATCGGCTTCACCATCAGCGCCAGATAGGTGGCGGTCGCCTCGCCCTCGGTGTTCGGGTCGGTGGCCAGGATCAGCTCCCGCACCGTGCCCTGGCCGAGCCGGATCATCAGCTCGCGGATGCGCAGATTGTCCGGACCGATCCCCTCCAGCGGATTGATCGCCCCGCCCAGCACGTGGTAGCGGCCGCGGAACTCACCGGTCCGCTCGACGGCCACCACGTCCTTGGGTTCCTCCACCACACACAGCACCTCGTCGGTGCGGCGCTGGTCGCGGCAGATCCGGCACTGCTCGGACTCGGCCACGTTGTAACAGGTCGTGCAGAACCGCACCAGCTCCTTGACCTTGCGCAGCGCGCCGGCCAGCCGGTTGACGTCGGCCGGATCCGCCGACAGCACATGGAACGCGATCCGCTGAGCGCTCTTCGGACCCACGCCCGGCAGACGACCCAGCTCGTCGATCAGATCCTGGATGGCACCTTCGTACATCTGCCGGCTCAGAAACCGGGCAGGCCGAGGCCGCCCATGCCGCCGGCAACCGGGCCCATCTTGCGCTCGGTCAGCTCCCGTGCCGCCTCGGCGGCGTTGTGCACGGCCGCGACGACCAGGTCCTCCAGCGTCTCCACGTCATCCGCGTCGACGGCCTTCGGGTCGATCTTGATGGCCTTGAGCTCACCGGAGCCGGAGACGGTCGCGGTGACCAGCCCGCCGCCTGCGGTGCCAGTCAGCTCGGCCTCGGCCAGCTCGGCCTGAGCGGCGGCAATCTGCTGCTGCATCTTCTGCGCCTGCTTCAGCATCTGCTGCATGTTCGGCTGTCCACCTGGGCGCACGGATGGCTCCTTCTCGCACTCGTCTGCTCGACCGCCGCCCAGCCTAACCGCTGGGACCGACCCTGCCCCCGCCCGGTGCGTCCGCCCGCGCCGAACGTGCCGGGCGAGGGCGGAGCGGCTCAGATCCGGTCGTACTGCTCCCGTACCAGCGACTCGACGGCGGTGACGGTGTCCGACGATCCGCCGACCGCGCTGACGACCACCACAATCTCGTCCTGCCTGGCGACCGCCCAGACGCCTCCTTGGTCGTCACCGACGAAGGCCATCGCGCCCGGAACGTCGTCGATCTCCACCACCTCGCCGGGACTTGCCTGCTGGAGATCGACGTAGGACCGCTCGAACTGGTTGGCCGACCCAACCGAGCTGAACTGGACCAGGGTGATCGTCACGGAGGTGGCATCGCGGCGGGTCCACGCCGTGCCGGCGGCGTGCAGCACGTCGTCGCGTACCTGCGCGGCGAGGAGCAGTGTCCCAGCATTGAAGACCGGCAGGATCCGACCGAAGTCGACCTGGTCGTCGACGGCGGCCGGATCGGCGGGCTTCGAGTCGGACGGAGCCGCAACCACCAGCGCACCGAGATCGGGGTGCAGGTCGACGGCCGGATGAGCCGCGTACCAGATCACCGTGACGAAAACCGCTGCGGCGACGGCACCCGCCACCACGCCGGCTACCGGCCCCGGACGCCGCCACCACGGCGCCGTGGCCGGCCGGGCGCCCAGGCGCGGACTCTGCCAGACGAACGATGTCGTATCCGCCGAAGCCTGCGGGTCACCCACGGCGGATTCATCGACGCGTGCCACCTCCTGGGGCGTCGGTGCGGTGGAGACCGCTTCCGGTGCTGGTGGCGCGGCGGGGCCGGCCGGCGGTGGGGCCACCGGCAGGGTCGAGACGGCGCCGGCCAGCAGCAGCATCCCAAAGAGCGCGAGCCACAGGCCGCCGAGGAAGTTCGTGCTGGGGTAGTCGTCAATCGCGAAACCGCTGGCGTCGACGGCCGCACCGCCGGGCATGAGGTTGGTGACCGCCAGCACCACGCTGAGCAGCGCGGCGGCCAACCGTACGGCGGGACGCCACGGCGGCCGCACCCAGGCAACCACGAGCATCGCCAGCAGCAGCGCCCACCCGACGTACAGCACCGGCCAGAAGCCTGCGAGGTCGGTCAACGCGTACGTCCGCACTTCGGTCGAGGTGGTCCGGCCGACCAGCCTGTCCATCGAGTCCTGACCCTCGTGTACCGCCACCCATGGCATCGATCGCGCCTGAGCCAGGGCCACCAGACCGACGACCGTCATCGCCGCCGCCTTCGCGTGTCGGCGGCCGAACCTGACGGTGCCGGCGGAGTCCGACGTGCTCCGCTCCGGACTCGAGGTGATCTTCACGGCGCACATCCTGACAGCGCCCCAAACACTCGTCCACCCCGTTCGGAATCCGTGAAGGGTACGGCTACCACTACCCGCAACGGACCGTCTGCGGGTAGTGCGCCAGGAGCCGCCGAACTGGTCTGCTCGATGGCATGGAACTCAACCGCACCGGCCGGGTCGGCGCGCTGTGCTGGGTCGCGGCCGTACCGATCTTCCTCGTCGCCAGCCTGGTCACCGGGCTGCGCTGGCGCCAGCCGACCTACAGCTGGGCCACCCACAACATCAGCGACCTCGGCAACGTCCACTGCGGGATCTGGGACACCAGCAGGCCCCGCTACGTATGCTCGCCCTGGCACCCCTTGATGAACGCCGCGATGCTGGCCACCGCCGTGCTGCTCGCCGCCGGACTGCTGCTGACCTGGCGGATCCTCGGTCACGGCGGCGTGGTCCGGTCGGCTCAGATGCTCCTGCTGCTGGCCACCGGCGGGTACGCCCTGGCGGCCCTCTACCCGGCCGACGTCGACGAGAACCTGCACGTCCTCGGCGCGTTCCTGATCATGGGACTGGGCAACGTCGGCCTGCTCCTCGCGGGCTTCGCGCCGGGCACCACGATGCTCGGCCGGTGGCGACGACTCACCCTCACCGCCGCACTGATCGCGCTGGCCGGGACCGTGCTGTTCTTCGCCCAGCAGGGCATCGGGATCGGGGTGGGCGGCATGGAACGGGTCGCCGTGCTGCCCTTCCCACTCTGGGCCTGCTGCCTCGGTGTCCTGCTCGCCGAGAGACCAGCTAGCGGGCGTCGACCTCGTCGATCTTCTCGGCTCCGAACGTCTCGCGGAGCAGCCGTACCGCCTGCTCCTCGCTGGACTCCCGGGCGGTCTTTTCGTCGATGACCTCGTCCAGCGGCTCGTCGCCCGGGTCGAACCCCTCGTAGGCCGGGGTGGCCGCCGGCGCCGTGCCACCCGGCCGACCACCGCGCACCGGGCCGTCGAAGTCCGGGTCGTAGGGCGGCTCGCCGGCCCACTCGGCGTCCGCGGTGGGCCGGGTCGCCGCTCCGGTACGCGGACCGCGCCCCGCCGCCGCAGCGCGGGCTGCGGCGATGGCACTGCTCACCGGCGCACCACCGGCTGTCGCCGGCTGCCGGGCCGCCGGTGTCGGGTTGCCCGCCCGTCCGTCCGGTTTAGCGGTCGCCGCGCCAGAGCCACCTGAGCCGCCGCCGTTCGGTCCCGCGCCGCCGCCGTTCACCCCGCCGGGGCCGCCGCCGCTCGATCCGGTGCGGGCCGTGTTGGTGCCGTTCACGCTGGTCGGTGCGGGCGCCGAACTGGAGCCGCCCGAGGCGGGGTCGCGGTCGTCCACGGCAGCGCCGCCCGGCCGGGCGGCTTCCGGCCAGTCCTCGCCATCCGTCGCCTGGGCGGCGGAAGCGTTGCCGCCGGGGCGAGCAGCCTCCGGCCAGTCGTCCTCGTCGTCCGCTGACGACGCAGCGGGCTGAGTAGTCGTCGAGCCAGCAGCGGTGGCCGTGGTCGTCGAAGTTGGAGACGTGTTGGTCGAGATGGGCGACGCGTTCACCGAGGCGGGTCGGGCATCCGCCGGGGCGGGTCGGGCATCCGCCGGAGTAGGCGGTGCGGCAGCCGCAACGGGCGGCACGGCAGCCACAGCGGGCGGCACGGCAGCCGCAACGGGCGGCACCGCAGCCGCAACGGGCGGCGTGGCGGGCTGCGAACGCTGCGGGCCGGACAGCGACACGCCACCGCGCTCGCCGGCCACCTCGCAGCGGATCTGCCAGCGCCCGCCCAACTCCTCGTAGAGCGCGTCGGTGAGCACCGCCGCGTGGTCGGCCATCATCTTGGCCAGCACGGTCGACTTCACTGTCAGCACCAGCATGTCGCCGTCGAGTTCGCGTACCACCGCGTCGCGCATCAGGGCGGCGATCCGCTTGTTGGTCCGGTTGACCTTGCCGACCACGTCGGGCCAGGCGCGGCGGACCGCGACCGCGTCCAGCGCCGCGGCCGGCGCACCCGGGCGAGGCGGCTCTGGTGTGGCCGGGTCGGGGAGCACCGCCGACGGCGGCACCACGCGACGCGGGGCCGGCGAGCCAGCGCTCGGTCCGGCGGGCGAGACGGGTACGGCCCGATCAGCGGGTGACCGTGCGGCGGTCGACGCGCCGGGTGACGCCGGGATCGGCGAGTCCGCGACCGAGGGGTACGAGGCCGGTACGCCCGACGCCGGCGCGTTCGGGACCGGAGCAGCCGAAGCCGGAGCGCCCGGGGCCCCAGCGTGCTGGGTCGGGGACGTCGCCGGGTCGACCGCCCACGGCGGTGCCGAGGTCGGGGCGTTGACGGGTGCCGGGGTGGCGGCAGCCGGAACCGGGGTGGCGTGCTGTGGGCGTACCCCCGGGTTGGTGGCCGACGCGGAGCCGGCGGCGGCCGACGGCGCGTCGGTGCCGCTCAGGGTGAGCCGGCGTTCCATCCGCTCGAGGCGTTGGAGCAGGCCGCCGGTGGAGTCGTCCGCGCCGGGCAGCAGCATCCGGGCGCAGATCAGCTCCAGCAGCAGGCGGGGCGCGGTGGTGCCGCGCATCTCCACCAGGCCGTCGTGCACGATGTCGGCGCAGCGGGAGAGCGTGCCGGGGCCGAGTTGTGCGGCCTGGGCGGCCATCCGTTCGATCTGGTCGGCGGGGCCGTCGATCAGGCCCTTCGCGGCGGCGTCCGGCACCTGCTGGAGCACGATCAGGTCGCGCAGCCGCTCCAGCAGATCCGACGCGAATCGGCGCGGGTCGTGCCCGGCCTCGGCCACTCGGTCGACGGTGGCGTACGCGGCGGCGCCGTCCCCGGCGGCCAGCGCGTCGCACATCTCGTCGATCAGCGCGGCGTCGGTGACCCCGAGCAGGGCGGCGGCCCGCGCGTAGGTGACGCCCTCCGGGCCGGCGCCGGCCATGAGCTGGTCGAGCACCGAGAGGCTGTCCCGGGCGCTACCGCCACCGGCGCGGACCACCAGCGGGAAGACCGCCGGCTCGACGGTGACGCCCTCGGCCTGGGTGAGCTGCTCCAGGTACGGGCGGAGCACCTTCGGCGGGATCAGGCGGAACGGGTAGTGGTGGGTCCGCGACCTGATCGTGCCGAGGACCTTCTCCGGCTCGGTGGTGGCGAAGATGAACTTGACGTACTCCGGAGGCTCCTCGACCAGCTTGAGCAGGGCGTTGAAGCCCTGGGTCGAGACCATGTGCGCCTCGTCGATCACGTAGATCTTGAAGCGGCTGCTGGCTGGCGCGAAGAAGGCACGCTCGCGCAGCTCGCGGGCGTCGTCAACACCGCCGTGGCTGGCCGCGTCGATCTCGATCACGTCGATCGAGCCGGTGCCGTCGGTGGCCAGCGAGCGGCAGGACACACACTTGCCGCACGGCTCGGGGGTGGGGCCCTGCTCACAGTTGAGCGAGCGGGCCAGGATCCGGGCGCTGGAGGTCTTGCCGCAGCCGCGCGGGCCGGAGAAGAGGTAGGCGTGGTTGAGCCGCCCGCTGCGCAGCGCCTGCGACAGCGGCTCGGTCACGTGCTCCTGACCGATGACCTCAGCGAAGGTACGCGGCCGGTACTTGCGGTAGAGCGCCAGCGTCACTCGTCCCGCCTCCTCTCGACCGAGCCATTCTGCGCCGGTCGAGCGCGGGTGACCACCCACCACCCCGCCTTGACGCTGGCTGCTGTGGTTGCGCTGCTTGCCGCGCTTGATCTGCCGCGCTTGATCGACTCCATGTCGGCGACATGGCGGTATCCAGGATCCGGGACAGCCCCACATCGGCGACCGAGGGCCCCGGAGACAAAAAAAGGCCTCCCGTGCACCCGGCAGAGCTCGCTTATCCTTGCTGCCTTCCGGCCCTGGGGAGGTTCACGAGATACCGCCGCACGGGAGGTGCCGCCAAGCCTACCCGACCGCCCGTCGATCTTCAGGGGGTGGTGGGGTGGCCCGGCCGACGGGGGCCTGTATCCTGGCTCGCGGAGGATTCGCCTAGAGGCCTAGGGCGCACGCTTGGAAAGCGTGTTGGGTTTACACCCTCACGAGTTCGAATCTCGTATCCTCCGCTCGCCTGAGCAGCACCAACGACAGGGCCGGCCCCACGGGACCGGCCCTGAGTCGTCTGCACGGTGGCGTCAGCCCACGACCTGGATGCTCTGGGCACCCTGCGCCGAGAACCACGCCTCCAGTTCGGTGCCGCCGACGGACCGGGTCGCATCCTTGTCGACGAAGACCGGGCCGACGACGGCCCCCTTCGCGCCTTCGAACTGGCAGCCGTGCATTTTCGCGCCACTCAGCACCGCGGGCATGCTCGCGCCGCCCAGCGTGCACCACCGCAGGCTCGCGAACTCCAGATTGGCGTCGCGCAGATCGGTTTTGTAGAGCTTGGCAGAGTTGAGAATGGCGTGGCTGAGATCGGCCCCTGCCAGAACGGCATCGTCGAGCTGCACCGAAAACAGCCGCGCCGAGCGGAACAGCGCTTTCCTGGCCGAACTGCCGACCATTTCCGCCTTGGCCAGGTCGGCGAAGGAAAAATCGGCACCCTGCAACTCGGCGTTATTGAGGTTGGCGTCGCCGAGGTTGGCCTCCTCGAACCGAACGCCGACCAGGTGCGAATTGGCAAGATAGGCGCCAAGCAGGTCGAGACGGCTGAGATCGGCACCGCGAAAATCGAGAAAATCACCTGACAGGTACGTAGTGCCTGGTGCAGCGGTCAACCACTCTTCAAGCGCTTCCCGGGCGTCCGGGCTGTCCGGCCAGCGGATCACGTCGGCGCCGCTTCGCTTGTATTTACTCATTGTCGAACACCACCTTGCCGTCCCACTCCGGTCGACCAGCGACCCGCGTCTTGAGGTCGGCTAGCGCACTCGGCGACAGGCTCCTGGTGTTGAGAATGACGTTCTGCCCACCAGCCACCTCGTCGGCAAGTTTCTGCTCGAACTCTTCGCCATCGTACCGGCCCTTCACACCCTCGGGCATCGGCTCACCGGCCCGCCGCCCTGCCGGGAACAAATCATTGGGCGACTTGACGTCCCAGTTATCGCCGTTGGAGTCGAAGAATTCTCCCTGATCCTTCTGGAATGCCGGATCCGAGTTGTCGAGCTCGGCCCGGCGAATCGGCCCCGGGATCTTGCCGTCCGCCTCTGCCGCGAGCCCGACCTCGGCCTCGATCCGGGACTTCGCGCTGATGTTGCCGTTGTGGGCCGGGTCGGCGGCAAGTTCCTCCACCCGGCGGTCGTACTCCGGGGTGCCTGGCTGAGGGCTCTGGTATCCGTCGTCGCCGCCGGAGGGGCGGCCCGGCGACGTGCCGGAATCCCCACCTGGGCGACCCAGTCGCGCCTCCTCGGCGGTTACCTCCTGCGCCCTGCTGACGTTGTCGGGAACCTCGCTGGAACTGCGACGTCGCTGGCCCGGAACGCCGCTGTCGCCATCACCGTCACCCGGGCGCGACGGCGTGCCGCCGTCGCCGTGCCCGCCGGGGGGTGTCTTGGGTTTCGCCATCGTCGAGGGCTAGCCGTTCAGCAGCTTGGAGAGGTTGGTCAGGCTGGAGATCAGTGCGGCGACGTACGTGAGGATGCGTCCGGCCCACTTGACCACGGCCGCCACGATCTGCGCGGCGATCACCGGGATCGTGATGACGAAGATCGCCTCCACGGCCCACACGATCACGCGCGCCACCAGGTCGGCAATGAGGTCGCGGACGACATCACGGGTAAACGCCACCAGGTTCCCTGCCGCCTGGGTGGCCGCAGCCATCGCGGCGGAGATGCCACTCAGCCCGTCGATCGCCGTCACGTTGTGTGCCATCACGCCCTGGTACGCCGTGGCCGCCTTCCCCTGCCAACTCGGCAGGTCCGCACCGAGGGATGACCTCAGGTCGGTGGCCATGCTCTCCAACTCGGCGGCCATGTTGTCCCAGGTGGCCGCATGCGAAGCGACCACGTCCGGCATGCCGGTGAGCTCGTCGAGGACCTGGCGCAGCGGCTCGAAGTACTCCATCGCCCAGCCCAGCCCGTTGGCGAGCAGGGCGCTGAGGGGATCCAGCACCGTCGCGACGGCCTCGACGCCGAACGCCGCACCGGCCAGGAGATCGTCGACCCAGCCCTCGCTGTGGATGGCGTCGACCAGACCTTGGAAGCTGTCGGCCGCGGCCGCACCCGTCCAGGGCTTGTGGGTCGACTGCACGCCGGCGATCAGTGACGCCTCGCTCATGACACCGCGTCCAACTGGCTGCCGACCTTGCGGATCGTGGTGTCGGCGTCGCCGTCGGCGTTGTCATAGTTGTCGGCGGTCGTCCCCAACCCTTTGACCACCAGGGACAGGTTCTCCTCGACATAGGCGATCAGCTCATCCTGGCGGTTGTGTCGACCTTCCAGGAGGCCCGAGATCCACCCACACAACAGCCCGTACGCCGCGTCGTCCTGCGCGATGTGCGCGCTGGCGTTCTTGACCGCGCCGAAGCGGGAGCGCAACGCTTCGATGTTGCGCGCATGCTGGCGGATCTGTTCGGCGTCGACCTCGAACCCGTCGCTCACCTAGCTCACCATCGGCCGTGCTGCTCGTCCGGCACGTCCACCCCGGGATCGGCATCACGCAACTGCTGCCCGACACGCTCGGCGATGGCGCGTGCCGCCGCCGACTCGGTCCCCAGCGTGTCGCCGATGATCTCCTGAGAACGATCCGCGAGCTGCCGCTTGGCAACACCGATCGTGCTCATGATCGCTCTGGCAACGACGTCGGGTGCGACCCGTTGAATCCGCTGAGTCAGCCGCAGATCGACCAACGCGCCCACGGAGTCGACAGTGACCTCCACCAGCCCGTTGTCGTCGGCAACCGTCACTCGCAATTCCTGGATCCGGTCGCTCATCGCATCGGTGGCGGCCGACAACTGGTCGAGACGGCCTTTCCAATCCGCCAGCCGCTCCATGGCGCCGCCCGGGTCCAGCAGGCCTCCGGTGGGTGGAACGTTGGCTGCCATGCGTCCCCTCGGTCGCTCAAGGTGATCATGCTTAGCTGACGGAGATTAACATGTGCCGACCGTCCACCCGGGACTTCGCGGCCGCCCTCACACGATCCTGTGGTCTCATCTGGGCCATGGCGGACACAACGTGGGAGTGGGACGAGAGCTTGTACGCGGGCAGCGCCGGCCACTACAGCGTCGGTCGCCTGCCCTACCCGCCCAGCCTCGCCGACGCGATCGCCACCGCGCTCGACCTCGACGGCACCGGCCGGCTCCTGGACGTCGGCTGTGGGCCTGGATCGTTGACGCTGCTGCTCGCGCCCCTGTTCGAGGTGGCGGTGGGCATCGACGCCGACCAGGACATGCTCGTCGAGGCGCGGCGCAGGGCAGCCGAGTTCGGAGCGGCCAACGTCGAGTGGCGGCACCTACGCGCCGAGGCTCTGCCCGCCGACCTGGGCACATTCCGGGTGGCCACCTTCGCCCAGTCGTTCCACTGGATGGATCGACCGCTCGTGGCCCGGCGCGTCCGCGACATGCTCGCGCCCGACGGGGCCTGGGTCCAGGTCCACGCCAACACTCACCAGGGCGTGGCCGACGACGCCCCACTGCCATACCCCCGGCCGCCCTGGCGGCAGATCGACGACCTGGTCGCCTCCTATCTGGGACCGGTCCGCCGGGCCGGGCAGGGGTGGTTGCCCGCCGGCCTCCCCACCGGCGAAGAGGTGGTCATGCGGGACGCCGGCTTCACCGGTCACACCAGAGTCGAGGTCGGCGGAGGGATGGTCGAGGAGCGCTCTGTGGACGAGATCGCCTCGGCGGTCTTCTCCCTGTCCAGCTCGGCGCCGCATCTGTTCGCCGACCGACTCCCCGCCTTCGAGGCGGATCTGCGCGGCCTCTTGTCCGCCGCGGCACGAGATGGCCGCTTCACCGAGCGGCGACGTGAGGTCGCCGTCGTGATCTGGCGTCCCTGACCTTTCATCAGCCGCGAGCGCGGGTCCAGGAGAGGAAGCGCTCGGTCAGGCGGGCCGGGTCGACCCCGATGAGCTGTGCGCTGGCCTCGGTCTGGAGCGTCGCGAGGTAGACGGTCATCGCCAGCCGGTCGTGCCGGTACTCGCCGAGCAGCCGCAGCTTGGCCGCCGAGCAGGGCCAGGCGATGCCGCACGCGGCGCAGCGCCAGGTGGGACGGGTCGGCAGGTGATCCCGGTGGCGGCGGGGCATGAGCGGGGCCTCCTTCGGCGCTGGAAGGGGTGCCGCCCCGCCTTTCCGTCGGGGCGGCACCCGGACTGACGCCGACCGCCGGGCTCCTGCGCCTCCACCGATCACGCCGTCATCTGTGGACCACCCTCAAGCGCGTCACCGGACAAGTACACCGCGTAGCGATATGGTCCTCAGATATTCGAGACATCCGATGGAGGGGCCGTGAACGACGCGCTTCGGGTGGCGCTCAGCGACACCGGGCACACCACCGAATCCCTCGCCGAGACCGTCGGCGTCGACCCGAAGACCGTGGGGCGTTGGTTGACCGAGGGGCGCATCCCGCATCCTCGGCACCGCTTGGCAGCGGCGGAGGCCCTCCGCAAGGACGTGTCGGACATCTGGCCGGACACTTCGAGACGTCGTGACCCCATCTGGTTCCGTCCGTGGCAGGAGATCGAGCGCGAGGCGGTGTCGCTTCGCTGGTTCGAGTCCACCGTCCTGCCGGGGTTGCTTCAGACCGAGGCGTATGCCCGCGCCGTACTGAGCGGCGCGGGCCTGATCCCCCGGGGCGACATCGAGCGGCACCTCACGGTCCGGCTCGGCCGGCAGGGCGTGCTCAAGCGGGACGACCCGCCACAGTTCACAGCGGTCATCGACGCGGCGATCCTCCGCCGGCCGATTGGCGGCCGGTCGACCATGCGCGAGCAACTGCTGGCCGTGGTAACGGCATGCGCCGAGCCGCACATCCGGGTGCACGTCGTGCCCAGCACGGTCGGTGCCTACGCCGGCCTCAACGGGCCATTCGTGATCGCGCACAGCCACGACCACCGGGTCGCCGGCTATCTCGACAATCAACTCCAGGGACAAGTGGCTAGCGACCCCGAGGACATCGCGGCCATGATGGCGGCATGGGAGAACGTGCGCGGCGAGGCGCTGTCCCACTGGCAGTCGGTCGATCTCATCACGGAAGTGGCGGAGACATGGAGCTGAACGGCGCCCGGTGGCGCAAGAGCAGCCGCAGCAGCGGCAACGGCGGCGCATGTGTCGAGGTCGCCGACAACCTCCCCAACGTCGTCGGCGTACGGGATTCCAAGGACCCGAGCGGCCCGGCGCTGACCTTCGCGCCCGCAGCCTGGCGCGCGTTCGTCACCCGGCTTGCCCTCCGGGCCTGACCGAGACCCGGAGATCGGCGCCGGCCGGCTCGGAATCGTCGTACACATGTTCTATCCACAGGCTGTGGACGACGGAGGGTTCGATGAGTCAGCAGTTCCGCCGGCGGTCGCGCCAGCGCCTGGGGATCGTCGAGCTGCGTCAGGAGCCGTCGCGGAGGTCGGCGAGGCGTGTGGGCCGGAAGTGGATCTCGTCGAAGGTCGCGCTGCACCCGTCGCCGGTCGGTGACTGGCCCGCGAAGCCGATCCGGTCACGTGACGTCTCGCCATCAAAACTGAACACGCGGATCAACTGCCAGGTATTGCCGTCGAGTGAGGCGTGGTAGGCGTAGACCCGTCCGATTCGCGAGACCCGCAGCCACACCGACCGGTCGGCCACGACGAAGGCGTTCGCGTCATCGGCAACGCCCCGGCAGATGACGGACACGATCATGGGCTCAGCCTCGGGCGAGAACTCGAAGCACAACTTGCCCCAGCACCGCTGGTCGCGCCAGAGCAGGAGCACCCCGGCGTCGAAGGTCGAGCCGAAGGCCACGGTGACCCGGGCGCTGAACTGGAAGTCGCCCTCCGGCGGCAGGTCGCCGAGCAGCGTCGCCGCGTTGAGGACGGGCTCCGGGCTCGGCGCGGTGTTCTCGCCCGAGCTGACGAAGCCGCCACTTGGGTCGATGAAGATGTCCGTGTGTGGCTGCGCCGACACCGTCACGGCACCGGTCTCCTCATCGACCCGCCAGAGCCCCGCGGACGAGGGCGCGAGCGGAGAGGGCATTCCGGGGACGGTCAGTCGATCAGCCATGCAGGCGACGGTACAACGGGTCCCGGCAGGGAACCGAACGACGGCTGGGCGATGACGCCCTGCTACCGGTGCCCGTCCGCTGAGCAGGGTTGGGCGGTCCCGCCGCCACTTGACGGGTACGGTCCGGGGATCGACGCCGGCCAGGCCCCGGAACCCGTCGTACACATGTTCTATCCACAGGCTGTGGACGACGGAGGGTTCGATGGGTTACCAGCTCAGCGCGGTGGTCGCTGACGCCGAACTGCTCCGTGAGCAGGCCGTCGAGCTGGATCACGCGGTCCTCGGTGAGCTGCGCCAGGACTTCGCGCTGCTGCCGGTCACCCCGCAGCTGGTGGTGGAGCTGACCGGGTCGCTGCCGGATTTCGCGACGGACGACCGGAGTGCCGAGCATCCGTTCGGCCTGGTGTTGTCGCCGCCGCTGGTCGAGTTGCTGGCCCGGTGGTCAGAGCTGGGGCCGGTGGCGTACCTGGAGGCGGAGTTCGGCGGTGGCGCTGGCTACCAGTCGGCGGCGGTGTGGCTGGGTGGGGCGCTGTACTGGGGTCCACACTTCGACGACGTGTTGGACTCGCCACGCGAGCAGTGGCCGATCAATACGGCGCTGACCCGGCTCGGTGTCGAGCCGGGATCGTGGATCGACCCGTTCGCCGAACTGGGGTTGCACCTGGAGCGGAACACCGACGGTTGGCTGGCGCACGGGCGGCGTCGACTCAGTGCCGACTACTGGGATGAGCTGGTCGAGCAGTGGGAAAACCAGTAATCCGGCGACCGGCAGCAACCTGAACGCTCCCGTCCCGTTGGGGACTGGGGGATTCCATGAAATTGCGACAATTTGCTTTTATTGCCATGCTGATGACGGCTGCCTCAATCGCTGGCAGCGGCGTACCGCCGACTGGGCCGATCCCGGACGGCCGGCCCGCCGGCAGCGTGGAAATCATCGACCTGAACGGCCTGCGGAACATCGAGTTCGGTGTCACCGAGGACGAGCTGACCCGACGCGGCATCCTACGTACCGACCTGGACGCCTGCGGGCCGATGCTCGCCGGCCACGACGCGGTCAGCCCCGTCTTCGTGGAGGACAAACTTGTGCTGCTCTGGGTCGACGATCCGATGCGGACACCGGAGGGCATCACGGCGGGCTCACCCGTCGACGAGGTCTGGGACCGCTATCCGCTCGTCACTCGTCTGCAAGCTCCACAGGGGACACATCGGCTCGACGGGCTGCTCGCCCGCAGCGGCGACCGCGCGTACCTCTTCCTGCACGACGGGCGCACCGTCCGAAAGACCATCGCCGGGTACGCCGACTGGGCCCGCCGCCTCTTCGACGAGGGCGTCGGCCCCTGCTGAGCGACCCGTTCCGGTCGATCCGACAAGCCGATTGTCTGCGATCGACCACCATGAAATTATCTCCCCACTCGCGCAGATCGCGCGACCAATACGGGGGGACATCGTGCGTACAACCGTGCCCGATCCATGGTGGAGACACCTCGCGAGATGGGCCGCCGTGGCGGCCCTGAGCCTCACGGGGGCGGGCCTGCTGGCCGGCCCCGCCACCGCCGCCCCGACGGCCGAGCCGTCGCCGCGACCGACACTGGCGACCGGGCAACCGCCCGCCGTCACCGCGCCCTCGAAGCCGACACCCGCGACTCCCGCACCGGGCCGGGCCACCGCGGGCCCGACGACGGTCGTCAGCCCTTCCGCCACCTGCGGAGGGCAGCTCCCGCTGGGCAAGGTCAAGAACTGCGCGTCGATCACCGGCGCGACACAGCAGATCTGGACGATCACCTCGACGGTCGACCAGGACACCCTGTACATCCGGCTCCGAGAGGTCTCCGGTGACGGTGTCGGCGCACAGGTCAAGGACCCCGATGGCGCCCCCGTCTGCTACGCCGGCTCGTACCTCACGGAGTGCGAACTCGGTGTCGCCGGCACCTACACGCTCACGGTGACGCTCAGCTACGGCACGGGCAAGGGCGCCTATTCGCTGTCGGCGGAGTCGATGCGGACCCCGTCCACCTGCGCCAACCTGCCCGCGAGCTTCTTCTCCTTCGCCTCCACCGGTCGCAGCGGCACACTGCCCGCCGGCCTCGCCGCCCGCTGCTTCACCTTCAAGCAGCCCACCGGCACGGTCCTGCACCTCGCCGACCCGGGCGGCGCCGAGGACATCCAGGGCAGCATCCTGGACGCCCAGTTCCAGCCGATCTGCTCGGTGCGGTACCCCACGGAGTGCACCCTCCGCGAGCCCGGGCCGTACCGGCTGTTCCTGGGGGAGATGTACGGCAACAAGGCCGCGTACACCCTCAAGATGCCCCGGATCTCGCAGTCGGTCGGCTGCCCGGCCCTGCCCCTGACCGCGTTCGGAGACCCGGGCGCGGCGGTCGGCACCGGCACCGTGCCACCGAACCAGGGGATCAGCTGTCAGTCGCTGCGGGTCACCACCCCCGGCCGGCTGGTCGTCCGCCTGGACCAGTTCGCGAACCAGTACCTCGACTGGCGGCTGTACGACGACGCCGGCCAGGTGGTGTGCACCGAGTACGACTCCTGGCGGTCCTGCGCTGCGCCGACGGCCGGTGCGTACACGCTGGTGTCGCAGAACTGGAACTGGGAACCGGTCACCTACCGGGTGGCGGCAGCCCGCCTCGACCAGGCCGAAGGCTGTGCCGCCCCCACCGGGCTCAACTGGGACCAGCCGACCCTGACGGTGCACCAGACCTCACCGGTGCAGACCAACTGCCAGCCGTTCCACGGCGAGGCCGGCGAGCGGGTCATGGTCTACCGGACCCCGGACCGGTACAACGACGTCTTCTCCTGGATCGTCGACGAGCAGGGTGGCGTGCTGTGCACCGAATCGTCGGAGGAGGACGGCTGCGCGCTCCCGTCCACCGGCACCTTCCGGGTCATCTCCTACCTGTCCCGTTGGGAGGCGGAGGACACCGACCTGACCTACCGGATGCAGGTACGCGCCCTCACGGACGCGACCGGCTGCCCGACGGTCACGCCCGGGACGTACAACGCTGCCCCGGCCGGTCCGCTCGGCGCCGTCCGCTGCCGCGTCCTGGACCTCCCCACCGCGGGCACCTACCGGGTCAAGGCGGTCGGGGAGGACAACTACCGGCAGTACGCGACCGTCTACGACAGCACCGGCCACCGGGTCTGCACGGACGTGTGGTGTCAGGTCCCGGCAGCCGGTAGATACACGCTGGTGCTCGGCGGCGGCGCTCCGGATTCGGTGATCGGCGAGAGCCTCCGGTACCACCTCGCGGTGTTGCCGTGGCTGCCGTCCGACTGCCGGCCGGTGTCTGACACCGGTTGGCAGGACGCGCCGGTACGCGGGCAGCTGAGCTCACCTGCACAGTTCGACTGCCTCCAGCTGAGCAGCCCTGCCGGCGCCCTCATCACCGAACTGCTCCCGGGCGACGCAACCGGGGCCGGCTCACCCGAGGTGTCGGTGATCGACTCCACCGGGGCCTACCTGTGCGACTCCTCCTGGGCACTGCGGCAGTACCACTGCGAGCTGACCGGCCAGGCACCGTTCTTCGCCATCGTCAACTCGGATGACGGAGACGAGGCCGGGGCGTACTCGCTCGCCTTTGCCCGCACTGACGGACCGCCCGCCTGCCCCGCGTTGTCGGCGGGTGCGACGGGCACCACGGTGACGACCGGCGCGGAACGGTTCGGGGTGTGCCTCTCGATCCCTGCCGACGCCCGCGCGGCCACGGAGTCGATCACGTGGAAGCGGACCGCCGGAACCGGTGACGCCCGGCTGTCGGTGTTCGACTCGGAGGGGCGTCGCTACTGCGGGCCCACCGGCTACGCAGTCGAGCGCACCATCTCCTGCTCGCTGCCCGCCGGACCAGTCACGGTGATCCTGGAGACGGACGGCGTCGACGCCACCTACCAGCTCACCCACCGGGACGCGAGCCTGCCGGCGAGCTGACCGAACGGAGAAACGCCCGGTCGATCCTCGCGGATCGACCGGGCGTTTCTGCATTTCAGGAGCGGTGGCGGAGGGATTTGAACCCTCGGAGGGCGTTAACCCTCACACGCTTTCGAGGCGTGCTCCTTAGGCCGCTCGGACACGCCACCGCCGACGAGGGTACAGGACCGCCGGTTCCGACGCCGAACCGGTATCGCCCGAGCCGGCCTGGCAGGATCTTTGTCATGAGTACGCACATCGGCGCGAAGCCGGGCGAGATCGCCGAGCGGGTCCTGATGCCGGGCGACCCCCTGCGGGCCAAGTGGATCGCAGAGACCTACCTCGAGGGCGCCACCTGCTACTCGACGGTCCGGGGCATGCTGGGCTTCACCGGCCGCTGGAACGGCGTCGAGGTTTCCGTCCAGGGCTCCGGCATGGGCATGCCGTCGGCCTCCATCTACGCCCACGAGCTGATCAACGAGTACGGCGTGAAGACGCTGATCCGAGTCGGCTCCTGTGGCGCCCTGAGCACCGACCTCCAACTACGCGACGTGGTGGCCGCGATCGGGTCGTCCACCGACTCGAACATGAACCGGATGCGCTTCGACGGGCTGATCGACTACGCCCCGGTGGCCGACTTCGGTCTGCTGCGTACGTCGGTCGAGGTGGCTGAGCGGCGCGGCATCACCATGCACGTCGGGCCGATCCTGGCGGCGGACGCCTTCTACACCGACCGGCCGGACCTCTACGACACGCTCGCCGACTACGGGGTGCTGGCGGTGGAGATGGAGTCGGCGGCGCTCTACACGATCGCCGCCCGGTTCAAGGCCCGGGCGCTGACCGTGCTGACCGTCAGCGACCACATCAAGACCGGCGAGAAGACCACCTCGGAGGAGCGGGAGCAGACCTTCAGCCAGATGGTCGAGATCGCCCTCGACACGATCATCACCTAACCCGTCCCACCCCCCACGTCGCCTCACCCCCCTCTCCCCGCCCCGCCCCCACGCCGCCCCTCCCCGCCCGCTCCGCCCCGCTCCGCCCCGCGCCACCTCTCCCACCTCGTCGATCTAGGGCATATCGCTGCTAGTGGATCTCGAATCACGACGATATGCCCTAGATCGACGGCGCTAGGGGCATACGACGTGGGGGTGGGGGTGGGGGTGGGGGCGGGGGTGGGGGCGGGGGTGGGGGTGGATAGCACAAGGGTGGGGCGAGTGGGGGCTGTCCACAGGGCCGTCGGCTGTCCACAGGATGCGGCAGCGGGCGAGCGCGGCGACGGTGAGCGGGGGCAACGTTCGCCGTCGTGGACCTTTACTCGCAGGCAGCGGAGCTACCCTGGCGGATTTCAATCGACCAGCAGCCGGCTCACTACCGTCAACTTCTGAATGCTGGATTGTCGGCGGGGGCGATCAGTTGGCGCTCGAACAGAGGGCGGCTGCACCGGCCGGGCCACGGCAGATACATCTCCGGCCCGGACTCGCCCGGGCTGTGGGGGCGGGCCCAAGCCGCGCTGATGGACAACCCGGACGCGGTGCTGGGCTTCCACACCGCTGCCCTACTCCACGGCTTCGGGGTTGTACCGAGCAACAACATTCACCTGCTCACGCTTGCGGGAAGCCCTTTCCCGCAACGGCGAGGGATCACCTCGCACCAGACAGTCCTGCGGACCGCTCCGCCCGTTTCCATTCTTCGTCTTCCCTGTGCATGTGCGTCCCGAGTCGCCGTTGATCTCGCCCGTACGCTTCCCCGGCTCGAGGCACTGCCGGTCCTTGACGCCGCGCTCTTCGCCGGTGCGGTGACGCAGGAGGAACTGCTCATCGAGGTGGGCCGACACGATGGCCTACGTGGTGTGCGAGCGGCTCGCGAATTGGTGGCGATCGCGGACGGACGAGCGGAGTGCAGGCAGGAGACCCAGCTCCGGTTACTCCTGGTTGACGCTGGCATCAGGGATTTCGTGCCACAGTTGCCGGTGCGCGACGCCGCGGGGCGCGTCCGATGCCGCCTTGACCTCGGCGATCCTTGCCGCATGATCGCAGCAGAATACGACGGCTCCTCCCACCTCAGCCAGCAGCGTCTGCGACAGGACCGATCCCGTCACAACTGGCTGGAGCAACAGGGCTGGGCGATGCGCTACTTCACCGCTGCGGATCTCTACCACTCCCCCGAAACGATTCTCTCCACCATCACCACCGCCCGTCGATCTAGGGCTAATCGTCGCCCGCAGAGATCGACTAGTGACGATATGCCCTAGATCGACGCGCCAGGGGGGCGACGCGCGAGGGGGGGCGCGGGGCGCGGGGCGGGGGGCGCGTGGTGCTTAGCGGAAGAAGGCGCGTAGGACGGCTGCGGTCTCGGCCTCCAGCACCCCGCCGTAGACCTCGGGGCGGTGGTTGAGCCGGCGGTCACGCAGCACGTCCCAGAGCGACCCCGCAGCGCCGGTCTTGGGCTCCCACGCGCCGAAGACGACGGTGGAGACCCGGGCCAGCACCAGCGCCCCCGCGCACATGGTGCACGGTTCGAGGGTGACCACCAGGGTGCAGCCGTCCAGCCGCCACCGGCCGGCCTGCTCGGCGCCTCGGCGCAGGGCCAGCACCTCGGCGTGGGCGGTGGGGTCGCCGGTCAGCTCCCGCTCGTTGCGTCCGATGGCCAGCTCGGTCCCGTCCGGCCCGTAGAGCACCGCTCCCACCGGCACGTCGTCCACGTCGGTGGCGCCTGCGGCAGCGCCGGCAGGGCCCGTGACGGCGACCTCAAGGGCGCGGCGCATCCACGACTCGTGCCGCTGTCGCCGACCGACCTCGCCCAGGTCGGCCAAGCCCTCGTGGGCGCCTGGCCCGGCGCGCCCCACCGCACCGGGGGTCGGCTGCCCCGGCCGGATCGTCTCCAGTGCAGGATCGGTGGCGTCGGCCGGCTCAGACCTCACGCAGCTCCTCGACCTCGTCGACGCAGCCGAGCACCTGGCAGATCTCGGCGGTGACCTCCGCCGGCAGCATCCCGTCGTGCGTGCACAGGCTCAGCAGCTTCTGTGCGGAGATGCCCAGGTTGGCCAGCAGATCGGCATCACCCACCGGGTCCGCCTCCGGGTCGACGACGGGCTGCTCGCTCTCCTCGTCGCCGATGGTCACCGAGCGTGGTTCCTCGTCGCCGTCGAGCCCGGTGACCGAGGTCTTCAGGTCACCGACCAGCAGCGAGCCCAGCTGGGACTCCTCGGCGTACGCGGAGTCCGAACCGAACACCCGCAGGTCCTCGCCCTCGTCGAGACGCAGGACCACCAGGTATGCGTCGTCGGCCTCGACGAAGAGCAGCGACACGTCGGCCTCCTGGTCGACGTCACGCAACCGGTCAGCGACCTCATCGATGTCGGTAGCGCCACGCAGGCTGACCTCGGCGGCGGTCCAGCCACTGTCGTCACGCACCACGGCCGCAGCGAAGTACGACACGGTCCCCCCAATAGCCCTCGACACAGCGTCGACTCGTTACGCGTGCACGTTAGCCGGTCGGGTCGGCGGGCGACCGGTCAACGCCCCGAAGGGCCGGCCATTCCTGACAAAGTCGGATCAGCCGGCTACCCGACGGCGGGTGGCGATGAGCTGGCGCAGACGCTCGGTGCGCTGGCGCTGCGGTCGGCTGCGCTGGCGGACCGCCCGGGCGCCCGCCAACTCGGCCAGCAACTGCAGGCGGCGGCGGCAGCGATCGGGGTCCTGTCGCGGGGTGGTCCAGGCCATAGTGCCGAGCGTGCCGAGTCTCGGCGGCCACGTCAAGACGGCGTTCGCTACGCAGCCAACCGGGCACGCGGCGCAGTCATCGGCAGCCGTTTCGGGGCCTGCCGGCCCTTGGTCACCACAGCGGCCAGTCGCCACTGGTGGCCCAGCGAACCGCCACGACGGCGGCGGCGATGCTCCAGCCACCGGCAGTGACGATGGCGACCCCGGTGGCAACCCCGCGGTCGCCGTAGCGGACCAGCACCAGGGCGGTCAGCCACGCCAGCAGGCCGGCCACCACCGTCCACCACGCGTAGCTGGCCAGATCGGTGCCGAGCAGGCCGAACAGCAGCAGCCAGCCGGCCGCGGCGCCGCCGCCAGCGGCGACACCGCCGCCGGTGATCGGGTGCGGCTCGCGGTAGGTCGGGCGAGGCGGGGGCCCAGAGGGGAAGAGCCCTGAGGGGAGACGTGCCACCGGGCGTGCGGCGGCACCGGGATCCGGGCCAGGCTCGGGTCGGGCGATGGTCACCGTCGCTGCCTCCCCTCACGCGCGCCGCTCGTGCCCACGGTACCGGCTCTGCCAGGATGACCGGATGCCCTCGCCGACGATCGGCCGCCGCGTGCGTCCGGCGTACCCGATCCTGCTGCTGTTGGCCCCGGTGCTGGCCGCCGGCTGCGCGACCACCCGGCCGGGGGTGCCGCCCGACGGCGCCGCGCCGACGCCGCCGGCGGTCTGGGCGACCGCCGACCAGCCGGCGTCACCGTCGGCCACCCCGACGGCGACCGGCCCGGCCAGCCCGGTGCCGTCGTCGGCCGGGCCGTCGGTGACGGCGCCCCGCGCCGGGCTGCGGCATGTCTTTCCGGTACGCGCCGACAACGTGGACTATCACCCGACGCACGGGGCGTACCCGGCCACGGATCTTTTCGCCGACTGCGGTGAGCCGTTCGTGGCGGTGACCGACGGGACGGTGCTGGAGGTGAGTCGCGTCGACCGGTACACCAAGCGTGGTCCGCAGGGTCCGGATAACGGCGGCCTGTCGGTCGCCCTGCTCGGTGATGACGGGGTGCGCTACTACGGCTCGCATCTGAGCGTGGTGGCCAGCGGCGTCGACGCCGGCGTCCGGGTCCGCGCCGGGCAGCAGCTCGGCAAGGTGGGGCGCACCGGCAACGCGAACAACGTCTGCCACGTGCACTTCGGCATCTCCCCGCCGTGCGCGGGCAAGGACGGTTGGTGGATCCGACGCGGGGTGCTGTGGCCGGCGCGTTACCTGGATTCCTGGCGACGCGGCGGCAATCGGGAGCCGGCCGCCGAGGTCACCACGTGGCAACGCAAACACGGCTGCCCGAAGGCTCCCTGACGTGAAAGGCTCCCTGACGTGACGAGCGCCCGGGACCCCATCGCCGACCTGCGCCGGATCGCATTCCTGCTGGAGCGGGCGAACGAGGCCACCTATCGGGTCCGCGCGTTCCGGTCGGCGGCGAAGGCGCTGGCCGGCCTGCCGGCGGCCGAGGTGACCGAGCGGGCCGGCAACGGCACGCTCACCGAGCTGGCCGGGGTCGGTGACGTCACGGCGCGCTGCGTGGCGGAGTCGCTGGCCGGTGAGGAGCCGGTCTACCTGCGCCGGCTGGTGGCGACCGAGGGCAGCGACCTGGACGCCGAGGCGACGGCGCTGCGCGCCGCCCTACGGGGCGACTGTCACACCCACTCGGACTGGTCCGACGGCGGCTCGCCGATCGAGGAGATGGCGCTGGCCGCGGTGGAGTTGGGTCACGAGTACATGGTGCTGACCGACCACTCGCCGCGGCTGAAGGTGGCACGGGGGCTGACCGCGGACCGGCTGCGCCGGCAGCTCGACCATGTGGCGCAGGTCAACGCCGCACTGCCCGAGGGTTTCCGGATCCTCACCGGGATCGAGGTGGACATCCTCGCCGACGGCTCGCTGGACCAGGACGATGAGCTGCTGGCACAGCTGGACGTGGTGGTCGGTTCGGTGCACAGCGGCCTGAACGACGAGCGGTCGAAGATGACCCGGCGCATGCTGACCGCGGTCGCGAATCCGCACCTGGACATCCTCGGCCACTGCACCGGCCGGATGGTGTCGTCCCGCCCGGCCGGGGTGACCGGGCCGGGCGACCGGGGGCACCGCGCCCGGACCCGTGCGGAGAGCGACTTCGACGCGGACGCGGTCTTCGCCGCCTGCGCCGAACACGACACCGCCGTCGAGATCAACTCTCGGCCGGAGCGGCAGGACCCGCCGAAACGCCTGATCCGTCGTGCCCTGGAGGCCGGCTGCCGGTTCGCGATCAACACGGACGCGCACGCGCCCGGTCAACTCGACTGGCAGCGGTTCGGCTGCGAGCGGGCCGCTCTCTGCGGCGTCTCCGCCGACCGGGTGGTCAACACCTGGTCGGCGGAGCAACTCGTGGCCTGGACGCACGATCGGCGCTGATCGGCGGCGTGGCGTGGGTCAGCGCTGGGTGGCCGGCTCGGCTGCTGGTACGGCGGGAACGCCGACCACGGGCAGTGGCTTCCTGCGGCCGAACACGCCCTGCGAGACCGCGACCCCGAGCAGCACGATGAGCGCGCCGACCGGTTGGTGCCAGTTGAGCCGTTCGTCGAGCGCCACGGCACCGATCAGCACCGCGAAGATCGGGATCAGGTACGTGACCGTGGAGGCGGTGCTCGCACCGGCCACCCGGATGTTGCGCATGTTGATGACGAACGCGAGCCCCGTGCCGAGCGCGCCGAGGGTCAGCACGCTTGCCACCACCCCCGCCGACAACTCGGTGGGCAGCGGCGGCATGCCGGCGACGAACGGGGTGACGATGGCCAGTTGCCCGGCGGCGAGCAGCAGCTGCGCGGCAGAGAGCGAGAGACCGGAGTGCGCGCTGCCCGCGACGAACCGCTTCTGGTACGGGATGGCGACGCCGTAGCAGGCCGCCGCGCCGAAGCACATCAGCTGCCCGGTGAAATGCGCCCCGCCGATGCCCTCCCAGACCCCGAGCACCACCAGCACACCGAGGAAGCCCAGCCCGAGCCCGACCGCGCGGCGCACGGTCAACCGCTCGGTGCGGAAGACCAGCACCGCCAGCGGCAGCACGATCAGCGGCGTGGTGGCGTTCCAGATGCCGGCCAGCATCGACTCGACCCGCTGCTCGCCGTAGCCGAAGAGGGTGAACGGCACGGCCACACCGAACGCGGCGACGACAGTCAGGTGCGCCCAGACCCGGGGCTCGCGGGGCAGCCGGTCGCGCAGCATGGCGAGGACCACCAGCAGGGTCAACGCGCCAGCGACAACGCGGTAGAGGGTGAGCTGGACCGGGTGCAGCTCGGCCACCCCGACCTTGATGAAGAGGAAGCTGGAACCCCAGATCGCGGCGAGGGCGACGAAGCCCGGCAGCCAGGATCGGACCGGTGCCTTGTCAGGAGTGATATCGGTGGTCACCCCTGACACTCTGCCGTAGCCGTCCGACAAAGTCGCGCGCCTTTCGGACGTCGCACCGTGCCGCAACCTGTGGCTTGAACACGACAAACGTCGTCGACACGAGGGCTGGGTGGTCACGTAGGGTCGCAGCGTGGGACGAATTGATGAAATCGCCAACCGATATGTGGCCGAGTGGGCGCCGTTGAGCCCTACCGGCGCGACCTTCGTCGGCATCGCCGGCCATGACGACCAGCTCGACGACCTCTCGCCCGACGGTTACCGGGCGCGCGCGGACCTCACCCGACGGACGCTCTCCGAGCTGGAGGTGACCGAACCGGCGACCGAGCCGGAACGGACCGCCAAGGAGGCCATGCAGGAACGACTCGGCCTGGACCTGGCCCGGTACGACGCGGGCGAGGTGACCAGCGAGGTCAGCGTGATCACCAGCGGGCTGCACGAGATCCGCATGGTGTTCGACCTGATGCCGACCGCGACCACGGACGAGCAGGCCAACATCGCCACCCGGCTCAACGGCTTCGCCGGCGCGTTGGACAGCTACAAGACCACGCTGCGCGAGGCGCTCGCCGCCGGCCAGATCAGCTCGAAGGTGCAGCTGGTCGAGGTGGCCAAGCAGTGCGACATCTGGGTAGACCCGACCGGGGACAACTTCTTCCACGGGCTGGTCGAGCGGCTGGGCGCAGAGGGCACGCTCGGCGCGGAGCTGCGTCGGGGTGCGGCGGCGGCGACCGCGGCGACCGCCGAGTTCGGCCAGTTCCTGCGTACCGAGATGGCCCCGTACGGTCGGGACAAGCAGGCCGCCGGCCGGGAGCGCTACGAGCTGGCCTCGCAGTATTTCCTCGGCGCCAAGGTCGACCTGGACGAGACGTACGCCTGGGGCTTCGCGGAGCTGGCCCGCCTGGAGGCGGAGATGCGGGTCGTCGCCGGGCGCATCGCCGGCTCCGGTGCCACCGTCGACGAGGCCGTGGCCACGTTGGACGCCGACCCGGCCCGGACCATCCAGGGCAAGGAGGCGTTCCGGGACTGGATGCAGGCGCTCGCGGACAAGGCGATCGCCGAGCTGCACGGCACCCACTTCGACATCCCGGAGCAGGTCCGCCGCATCGAGTGCTGCCTCGCCCCGACCAGCGACGGCGCCATCTACTACACCGGCCCGAGTGAGGACTTTTCCCGCCCGGGCCGCATGTGGTGGGCGGTGCCGCAGGGCATCAGCGAATTCTCCACCTGGCGAGAGGTGACCACCGTCTACCACGAGGGTGTGCCGGGTCACCACCTCCAGGTGGCGCAGACCGCCGTCCGGGCCGACCTGCTCAACCGCTGGCAGCGGCTGCTCTGCTGGGTCTCCGGGCACGGCGAGGGCTGGGCGCTCTACTCGGAGCGGCTGATGGACGAGTTGGGCTACCTGGAAGACCCGGGCGACAAGCTGGGCATGCTCGACGGCCAGGCGATGCGCGCGGCCCGGGTGATCGTCGACATCGGCATGCACCTGGAGCTGGAGATCCCGAAGGACAACCCGTTCGGCTTCCACCCCGGCGAGCGGTGGACGCCCGAGCTGGGCTGGGAGTTCATGCGGGCGCACTGCCGGGTGCCGGACGAGAACCTGCGCTTCGAGCTGAACCGCTACCTGGGCTGGCCGGGGCAGGCACCGTCGTACAAGGTCGGCGAGCGGATCTGGCTCCAGGCCCGCGAGGACGCCAAGGCCCGCAAGGGCGCGGATTTCGACCTGCGGGAGTTCCACCGGCAGGCGTTGGACCTGGGCGCGCTGGGTCTCGACCCGCTGCGCCAGGCGCTCGCCCGGCTCTGAGCCGCTGACGCTTTCGGGCGCCGACGGTACGAGTCGTCGGCGCCCGGAGCCATCGGTACGGGTGCGCGGGTTCAGCCGAGGGTCAGCGGTGGGTGCGCGGCTCAGCCGAGGTCAGCGGTGGGTGTGCGGCTCAGCCGAGGGTCAGCGCCAAGGACGGCCGGGCGGTCAGCGTGTCACTGGTGACGTACGCCAGGTCGATGACCGGGTCGGTGAACGTGACCGGGATGGGCAACGTGACCGGGAGTCCGTCAGGGAACGGCAGGTCCGGAGTCAGAGTGATCTTGATGCCGGCCAGCTTGCCGACAAACCGGGTGGAGTAGAAGGCCACGTCACCGCTGATGGTCAGGCTGTCGGTCGCGTACCGCTGGCTACGTCCCTGCGGACCGTCCGCGCTCAGCAGGAAGTCGTCGGTCACAGCCTTTTCCATGCTGAACTTCAGCACCTTGAGGGTGCCCTTCTCGGTCTGCAGGTCGGTGATCCCCTCGAAACGGAGCCCGGTCATGGTCACCTTGGATCCGGTGAGCTTCGACGGCGTCTGGGCCACCTTCGGCAGATTCGGGTCGGCGGCGATGCGCGGCAGCGGTTTGCCCGGCTCCACTGTGCCCGGCTTCTCGGGTGTCGTCGTGCCCGGCTTACCAGGCTGGGCCGGCGACGGGCAGGCCGTGGACCCGGGGCGGGCCGTCGGCGTGACGGTCGGTTGTGCCGACGGCTTGGCGGTCGGGCTCGCCGACGGCGTCGCGGTGTCCGTGCGGTGTCCACCGGTGAGCAGGTCACCGATGCCGTCCAGGATGTCGGTGATCACGTTGCCGTCCCGCTCCGGGCTTGGACTCGGGCTCGCCGTCGGCGTCGAGGTGGGCGCGCTGGGACGGGGCGACGGAGTGACCGCCCGCGACGGGGTGGGACAGGCGGTCGCGGCGGGCTTGCTCGGGGCGGCCTGCACCGCTCGGGGCTGAGCGGCCAGTCCGGCGGCGGCGAGGCCGAGCACCACCACGACGATGCCGAAGGTCCGCGGATCAGCGGAACGTCCCGGCCACTCGGGCGGTGCGCCCGTGTCGGCCGTCCCGCCCGCCGGGTGATCCACCCGCTCACCAGCCGTGCCGGCCGGCACCGCTGCGAGCCGCTCGGTGTCGAGCCGCCCCGTATCGAGCCGCCCCGTATCGAGCCGCCCCGTATCGAGCCGCCCCGTATCGAGCCGCCCCGTATCGAGCCGCTCCGAGCCGAGCCGCTCCGCGTGGGGCTGATCCGCATCGTCCCGCTGCGCGCCGGGCTGATCTTCAGCCGCCTGCTCAGCGTCGGAGAACTCAGCGTCGGACAACTCAGCGTCGGCCTGCTCAGCGTCGGCCGGCGCGGGTCGGGTCGGCGTCCAGGCGAAGGCGAGCGCGCTTCCGACGATGCCCAGCAGCAGACCGACGAAGAAGCCGCCGAGGTTGAGCCCGATCAGCGAGTAGACCACGGTGAACGCCGCGACGACCGAGTAGAACAGCCGCTGCGCCGGGCTCAACCAGAGCAGCAGGGCGCAGGTCACCAGGATGACCGGGATCAGTAGCGAGAGCAGACCGGTGGTTCCGCTGTGGAAGCTCAGGCCGTTGATCGTCATCCGGGTGGAGGCGAACATCTCCACCCCGGCCAGGATGATGAAGAGGCCACCCCAGAACGGTCGGCTCCGCTGCCAGCGGCGGAAGGTCCGCCACGCCTGGGCCGTGCCGCCGGGCCGGGCGTGGGTCGGGTTGGCGGTTGTCACGTACTCCTCCTGGCGGAGCGGGGACGGGGACGGGGCCGTGGCCCGCGGTGGTCGGCCACCGCGGGCCCCGACTCACCTCAGAAGCACTCCTTGCCCTTGGCGTCGTCGCCCACGTTGACCTTCAACCGGAGTCCGACCAGGTTGAAGGTGGCCGCCGTGGTGTACCGGGACACCTGCTGCAGGTTGGTGATGGTGACGTGGTCGGAGTTCTGGCCGAACGAACCCTTCTGCGCCGTCGCGTTCAGGTCGGTCGCGTCCCGGCCGATCTTGATGTTGGTGAACGTCGCGTTGCCGTCGAGCGAGTCCATGGCGATCAGCAGGTCCTTGGCCCGGGCAGGCTCCTTGCCCTCACCGGCGTTGATGGTGAGAACCACCGGCAGGCCGGGCAGGTCTGAGCGGACGGACTGGCAGAGGCTGTACAACTCGGCGCTGCTGATCTCGGCGACGGCGATCGGGCGGGTTTTGCCGTCCTCGCCCTTCTCCCGGACGACGCCGCCGTACTGCTTGAAGCCGTCGCCCTCAAGGCGGGCCGCGCCGATCTTGAACGTCTGCCCGGACACGGTGACGTCGGACGCGATGGCGCCGGTCGACATGCCGAACAGGATGGCGCCGACGGCGGCGGTGGTGGGGACCACCATGGCGACGAACCGCCGCCACCGGGTACGACCCTGATCCTCAAATCGATCCTGCACGGGGTTCCTCCTCAGGTGGCCGGTCCCGGACTGGCGGCCCCGCACCAGGCCCGTCATGTGTTACCGGCGGGTAACGATCGAGCCTGATCGTGCACCCGTTTCGGCGCGGCTCACAACCCCCTGACCACCCGGCGGTAACACGAGGGCGATCCACGGGCAGGCTGGCGTCACGAAACGTAGAGGTTCCCGTACGGCCAGAAGCCCCGGGAGGCGACAAAGCCGGCACAAACCCACTCCGCAACAGCGGAGAGTGGCGGGGCATCGACGAATTACAATTAGGTAACGGATGTAAAGTACGCAGGTCGCGGAGGCTCGTGCGGCTCGCCCGCTCGTCCGAACACCGAGGCGACCTCGGAACCAGCCGGGCATCGCTGAATGGCCGGGTGCCCTAGGGTTTCGGCGTGCATCTGGACGACGTGCGACGCGACTGGACCAAGCTGGGAGCTGAGGATCCACTCTGGGCCGTACTCGTTGAGCCCGGCAAACGCGGCGGACGGTGGGACGTCGGGGAGTTCCTGGCCACCGGCCGCACCGACGTCGAGGAGACGACTGGCTGGCTTCGCCAGCTCGGCCTACCCACCCGCTGGGAGCGAGTGCTCGACTTCGGCTGCGGCGTCGGGCGGCTGTCGCAGGCGCTCGCTCCGCACGCGGACGAGGTCGTCGGTGTGGACATCGCTCCGTCCATGCTGGAGACCGCCCGGCGACTGGACCGGAGTGCCGGAAACATCCGGTTCGTTCTCAACGACGCGCCGGACCTGAGCCAGTTTCCCGACGGCCACTTCGACCTGGTCTACAGCGCCCTGGTGTTGCAGCACCTGCCGCGCCCCGCTATCGATGACTATCTGGCCGAGTTCCTGCGCGTGCTGCGGCCAGGCGGCATCGCCGTCGTTGGGCTGCCAACCGAGCCGGCGCGTACGGCCAGGGGCATCATCTGGCAGCTGGCGCCGTTCCGCCTGATCAGCTGGGCACAGTGCCACCTGCTCAATTATCCGGCGCCGATGAAGATGACGGTCGTACCGCACGCCGACATGGTGCGGTTGATGACCGTATACGGCGGGGACATCGTCGGGCAGTGGCGCGATCTGCTGTACAGCGAAGACTGGGTCTGCACGCGGTACGCGGTACGCCGCGCCTAGCTGACCCACCGCATGATTGAGGGGTGGACCGCATCCTGGTCCACCCCTCAATCATGCTTCCTCGTCGTACCCGTCAGCGCTGCTCCACCTCGCCGTGCGCCGGGCGCTGGGTCGGGACCGTCGGGTCCTCGGACTTCCAGTTCGTCGACGCCGGCGGGATCTCGTCGGTCAGCGGACCGCCCGCGGGCTCGGTCCTGGGCTGCTCGGCGGTGTCCCTGTCGCGTACCGGCGCCTGGTCCACCCGGGTTGGAGTCGGGTCGGCGGTCGCCGGCTCGGCGCGGTGCCGGGCGGCGCCGTCGTTGGGTCGGGTCACCAGCCACACGCCGACGACGAGGGCGATCAAGCCGAGGACACCGGCGGCGATCGGGCCCCAGAAACTGATCAGGCCGATCTTGAAGCCATTGTCCTTGGCCGTCTTGACGCTGTTGCTGACCGTCTCGTCGGTGTAGTTGAAGTCCGCGTCCAGCAGCACCGTGGCGGTGCCGGTGTTCGGGCGCAACTCCTTGTGCTGCTGTTCCCGGACGTTCACGTAGGAGCCGGTCACCGGGTCGACCCAGAGCGTGCGGGTGTTGCTGTAGACGATCTGACCGCTGGTGGCGCCGGGAGCGAACTTGCCGATCAGCGTCTGGATGCTGCTCTCCGGGGTGGCCAGCACCTCGTTCTCGATGCGCTGCTCGAAGCGGTACGCCTCGATACCCTTGATCTTTTCGGTGCCGGTGAACTTCGCCGGGGTGGCCCGCTTCAGGTCACGGTCGAAAACCTGGTAGTCCCGCTTGTCGGTGCCGAACGGGAACTTGTAGATCTGGCCGGAGTAACTCACGTTTCCGACCGGAGTCTGGTCCGCGCCGGTCTCGTTGAGCCACTGCTCCTTCCACGGGGCGGCCGCGCCGGAGATCCGGTAGAGAGCCAGCTCGGTGCTGTACTGGCTGACCACATCCGGGGTGTCGGTACGCCTGACCGTCTGGTAGACGTCCCAGATCACCGCGTCGCCCTTGAGTTCCTTCGGTAGCCGGTCCTTCGTGTCGTCCGGCTGCGGAATGACTTCGACGTTGGACACCAGGTCGCCCTGCGGGACCTCGATGCTCACCGAACTTCCAGTTGCGGTGATCTTCAGGAACTTGGCGTTCTTCGCCTCCGCGACGGATGTCGTTGGTTCAAGATCATAGGGGAGCTTGGTCACGGCGGGGGCCACATAGAACGGCAGCCCGGCCGCGAAGACCAGCAACAAGACACCTAGCCCGAAGAGCGCGGCGCCCACGCGAAGCTTCACTCATCCTCCTGTAACCTGCCGCCCTACGACCTGTTGTCCGGGGCACCCGATCCTTAACATGGCGGGAGGTTACTCCCCGGTCACCTTCAAAGCGACCCCCTGGATGTCCAGATGTCCACAGCCGCCGCGCCAACAGTTCCGCAACCTTCGGTAACCGGCCGACTCCCCGCACTCGATGCGCTGCGAGCGATTGGCGCCGTGGCGGTCGTCGGTCACCACGTTGGGTTCCAGACCGCCGCCACCATGAACACCACGTGGGGCGGCTGGCTGGCCCGGCTGGACGTCGGCGTCGCCATCTTCTTCGTGCTCTCCGGGTTCCTGCTGTTCCGACCGTGGGCCCTCAGCGCCGCGACGGGACAGGCCCGACCGCGCGCCAGGCGGTACCTCTGGCGGCGGGCCCTCCGTATCCTGCCCGCCTACTGGCTGGCAGTGCTGGTCTGCCTGATCGTCCTGCCGCAGAATCGGCCGGCGTCCGCCGGTGACTGGCTCCGCCACCTGACCTTCACCCAGATCTACCAGCCCGGCCAGTTGCGCTACGGGCTCAGCCAGACCTGGAGTCTCGCCACCGAGGTCGCGTTCTACCTGATCCTGCCGCTGGTCGCCGTGCTCGCCGTGGGCCGGTCCTGGCGTCCCGTCCGAACCGTCGTGATCGTCAGCGGGGGCGTGCTGGTGACCGCGGGATGGCTCACCCTGATGGGGTTGGGCTGGCTCAACAGTGGCCTGCACACCATGTGGCTCCCCTCGTACGCGGCCTGGTTCGGCGCGGGCATGGCCCTGGCGGCGGCGCACGTCGCCCTGCGTACCGGGACCGCGCCCGCCGCCTTCCGCGTACTGGACGACCTCGCCTCCGCACCGGTTGCCTGCTGGGCAGCGGCAGTCGGCCTGATGGCGATCGCGACGACGCCCATCGCCGGCCCCCGCGACCTCACCGGCCCGACAGCCGCCGAGTTCGGGCTCAAGCTGGCCCTGTACCTCGCGATCGCGACGCTGATCCTGATCCCGGTGGCCTTCGGCGGACCGACCCGGGTCAAGGAGGTCTTCGGCACCGCGTTCGCCCGATGGCTCGGCGCCGTCTCGTACGGGCTGTTCCTGTGGCACCCGCTGGTCATCGAATTCATCTACCTGCTCGACGACCGGCCGCTCTTCACCGGTGGGCTGTTCAACACCTTCGCCCTCACCATGGTCTTCGGTCTCGTGTACGCCACCGTCAGCTACTACGGCGTCGAGCGGCCCCTGCAGATGCTCGGATCGCAACGTCGGCACCGACCAGCCGGGCGCGGGCACGCACCCGGCACGCCCGCCGTCGACGGGGCCGCACCGGCTACCACGCCGTCGGTCGCGGCGGGTACGCCGATGCCCACGGTCGGCGCGTAGCGCCCAGCCGGTCAGCGCTGGCCCATCGGGGCATTGCCGGGCAGCACCCCAGCCCCTAGTGTGACGCGCGTCCCTAAATTACTTGAGAGTAGGGTTCGCGTGGAGCGTCGCTTCGGCATGCCCGGACACGTGCTGTTTCTCAACTGGCGAGACACCCGTAACCCCGAGGGTGGCGGTTCCGAGGTGTACGTGGAACGGATCGCCGCCGAGTTGGTGGCGCGCGGTTTTCGCGCCACCCTCTTCTGCGCCGCCCATGGCCAAGCACCCGGCGACGAGGTCAACGAGGCAGGCGTCCGGCTGGTGCGGCGCGGCGGCCGACACACTGTCTACCTCTGGGCGGCGCTCTGCTACCTGGCCGGCGCGCTGGGCGTAGGCCCGCTGTCGAGCCGTCGGGGCGGCCGGCCCGACATCCTGGTCGACGTCTGCAACGGGTTGCCGTTTCTCGCCCCGCTGTGGGCACGACGCCCGGTGGTCAAGCTGATCCACCACGTGCATCGCGAGCAGTGGCCGGTGGTCCTTCCCCAGTGGGCCGCCCGGTTCGGCTGGTGGGTCGAGTCGTCGCTCGCCGTACGCGTCTACCAGCGGTGCCGCTACGTCACCGTCTCCGAGGCCACCCGCAGAGAGCTGGCCACGCTGGGCGTACCGCCGGAGCAGGTCGCCGTGGTGCACAACGGCACCCCGGCGCTGCCCCGCACCGACGCCGAGCGGGCGACGTTCCCGCTGCTCGTGACGCTGAATCGGCTGGTGCCACACAAGCGGGTGGAGGTCGCGCTGCGCGCGGTCGCGGCCCTCACCGACGAGCTGCCCCAGCTGCGGCTGGTCATCGCCGGCCAGGGCTGGTGGGAGTCGCACCTGCGCGAGCTCGCCGCGGAGCTGGACATCACCGAGCGGGTGGATTTCCGGGGCTTCGTGACGGAGGAGGAGAAAGCCGCCCTGCTCGCCTCGGCCTGGGTCGCGCTGACCCCGTCACTCAAGGAGGGCTGGGGTCTGACGATTGTGGAGGCGGGTTCCGCGGGCACGCCAACGGTTGCGTTCCGCGAAGCGGGTGGAGTCGCCGAAGCGGTCGTCGACGGGCGTACCGGCCTGCTGGCCGACGACATCGACGATTACCTGGCGAAGGTGCGCACGCTTCTGCACGAGGATGAGATGCGGCGCGAGATGGGGGCGCAGGCCCGGGAGCACGCGGCGAGCTTCACCTGGCAGGCCGCGGGTGGGCACTTCGCGGCCCTGCTGGACGGAGTGGAGTCGCCCCGCCCAGTGCAGCAGCGGGGCGAGCCGTCCTACCTTTCGCCGTAAACCGCGGGGGCGTACGGGTCCTTCTTTCCGGCACGCTTGGCCGCTTCCGAAACAATCTTGGCCTCGCTGGCCGCCTCTTTGTCGGTGGCGGTCGCGGCGGCCGAGAGCCCGCCGAGGGCCAGGATCCCCAGCAACGCCGCCACCAGGCCGGACACGACCAGGGTCAGAGCTCTACGCATGCCAATCCTCCAATGGCGAGACGTGCGAGCGGACGTTACCACGCGGTAGGGCGCCGGTGTAGTGCCGAAATGGCGGCAGCCATGACCACCAGAAGGGCAGCTCCAAGCGCCATCACGACGGCCCACGCGCCATGTCCAGGCGGGGCCGGTTCGGGGAGAATGGCCTGATTTCGGTAGAGAGTGAGGAACGGTCCCTCGTGGACGACCTGGAGGTCACGAAGGGTCGCCGGGTCAACCTGGCCGGGCAGTTGGTGCTGCACCACCACCCAGCGCACGCCGGTGGCCGAGAGGGGCCGCCCCTCGGCCACCACACTGCGCACCTCGCGGAGCCGTGGATTCTCCCCGGCCACCGCGATGTCACCGACCCAGAGCGTGTCGTCGGTCAGCACCGTCCCGGGCAGATAGCGGGGCGCCGGGTCCAGGACGACCCGTCCGGGGTTCCATGGGTACGCCCGGTAGGCGCCCAGCGGCAACGCGAGGATCTCCCCAGGCTCGCTGGACACCCGCTCGGCAACAGCCTGCCAGTCCGCCGGATAGCTCACCGGACGAAGCCGGCCGGCACCGCCGAAGGCAAGGTCCGGCATGACGGCCACCGGCAAGAACAGCAGCCCGACCAGAACCACCCCCGCGACCTCCCGGTCGACCCGGGCCACCAGCCGCTCGGCGCCCAACGCGGCACACACCACCAGCAGCAGCGCGTACGGGGCCAGGAACTTCTGGCCATCTCGGAGCAGCCCCGCACCCGGCAGGTGCACCACCGCCCAGCGCAGCAGCGCGTCCCCGCCGGGGAGCACCCCGAAAGCAGCGAGGAGGCAGCCGATCCCGGCGAGCACCCCCAGTCGCACCGCCGCACCCGGGGGCAGCCGGCGCCGCAGCAGGCCCGCGCCGACCGCGGCCAGGATCAGCAGCACCAGGGTCGCCAGCGGCACCAGCGGTGCGGCGCGACTGGCGGGTGTGGCCTGCGCGCTCCAGATGCCGCCGGTGCCCGCGAGCGCCACCAGCGGGCCGGCCCAGTTCTCCGAACGCGCCATGAACGCCGCCACCCCCGCCGGGTCGGAAGAACCGCCGGCACCGGTGACCAGGGCCGCAATCACCCACGGGGTGTTGAGTATCCCGACGCCGGCTAACGCCAACGCCGACCGACGCGGCTGAGTCCGGTCCGACACCAGCAGCAGCACCGTGCCCAACGCGATCAACCCGCCGGTCGGCGTGATCGCGGCGGGCGCGGCGGCGAGCACCAGCCGGGCGAGCGCGCCATCGCGCCCCGCCCGCAGGTCCAGCGCCGCCCGCACCAACCAGGGCAGCGCGGCGTACGCGAGCAGCAGCCCCCATTGCCCGATCAGCAGCCGCTCGGCGAGGTAGGGCGTCCACGCGTACGCCACCGCGGCGAACAGCCGGACGGCGCGCCGGTCGGTCGGCACCAGCCGGCCGGCGCCGACCGCGGCCAGGAGGACCGCCCCGCCGAGCACCAGCCGCTGCACCAGCCAGCCCGGCACGAGCTGAGTGATCAGGGAGACCAGTGCGTCCATCGGCACCGCCCGGGGCAGACTCTGCGCCGGGGCGACGAGATCCCAACTCAGCGGCTGCCGGGGTACGAACACCATGTCGTACAGAAGCGCGTAGCCGGGCGCCGCCAGCGGGGCCAGCACCAGCACCGTGACAACCGCCGCAACGGCGTACAGCGGCAGGGTGTCCCGCACCGGCCGACTCGGTGGGGAGTCGACGCCGGCCGGACGCTCAACCATTCACGGTGCCGGCACCGCCCGGCCGACGGTGATCAGGTTGGTGCACAACCCCACTGCCGGGCCCTCGATGGTGACCTCGACGGCGCTCCCGGCACCCTCCAGCAGGAAGATGACCTCGTTCAGCCCACGCCGCAGGGTGATCTCCCTGGCGGCGTCTCCGAGTCGGACCGTGGCGGTGGAGTCACCCGAGCTGAGGTAGCCGAAGTGCACCGCGTACGGCCACTCCTCCAGGTACCCGTCCAGCGGAATCCTGGCAGGCCGGCCACTCTCCACCAGGTGCCCACACTCGGGCACCGGACCAGGCAGGACCTTCCGCCCCTCGACCACGACCGGACGGATCCGTCCGTTCTCGTCGAACATCGACGGCTTCTCGGCCTGCGTCACGAACGTGGGCCGGCGATCGGCCGGGCGGAAGAAGTGCGACTGGAGATTGTCCGGCCAGAAGTAACCCGCGACGACACGGTCCGGGACGGTGGCGTCCAGAAAGACGGTGCCCGGCGGCGCGGCGGCAAGCTCGGCCTGCGCCGTCGCGAGGTAGTCCCGTCCGTTCTTCGTACTCCAGTTGTCCCCGAAACGGGCCGTGCTCCACAGCGTGCCCACGCCAATGGTGGCCAGGAGGACGATTATCGAAACCAGGCCGACCGCGAAGGCACCCGGCTCCCGCAGAACCGTCGGGACCGGCCACGCGGACACGTCGTCCTCGTCGGCGTCCTTCGTCCCCAGCAGGGCCGCGCCGACACAGATCGCGGCGACCAGCACCACGTCGGCGACGTACCGGGGAATGATGCCCACCAACGGACCGAGCGGGCCACCGAGGCGGGTCACGGCGAAGAGCGCGGCGACCAGCCCGAGGTAGCACGCGAGCAGCACCCAGGCCCGCCCGGCGGACGGGCGTCGCCGGGCGGTGACCACGATGAGAGTCACCAGCACCGCCCAGGACAACCACTTGGCGATGTCGTACGGGTCGACGAGCGGAGGACCGTCACCGGCGTACGTCCAACGCCAGGGACCGCCGAGCAGACCCGGCACGACGGTTTCGCCGACCAGGTCACCGAGGAAGTTGAGGACCTGACCGACCGACGTGGGCTCGTCCAGCTCGCGGGCGGGACGGGTCGCATAGAACGCCAGGTACGCCCCCGAGAGCGCACTGAGCACCAGCCACGCCGGCCAGTGTCGGCGGACCGCCGTCACCAGGCTGCGCCAGACGCCGCCCGACGTGAAGAGGAAGACGGTCAACAGGAACAGCAGCGGCACCGTCAGCAGAGCCTTGGTGTCGAAGAGCAGGCCGAACACCAACCACAGGACGACCACGACGAGGTGCCGCAGCCGGCCGGTCCGCACGTACCGGACCTGGGCCGCCACCGCCAGGACGAGGGACAACTGTGCCGGCAGCACGAGCAGCCCGACCAGCCACAGCGAGGAAACCTCAAGCGTCAGCGGGCTGAACACGAACAGGCACAGCGGGATGAGCAGCCCCCAGCCTGGCCGGAGCAGATCACGCAGCAGCCGGTAGACGGCGATCCCGGTCGCCGCCTGGCCGACCGCCAGCAGCAGCACCCACGGCCAGGTGACAAAGCCCGCCACCCGCACCATCGCCCACGCCACCAGCAGGCCGCCGGGCATGAGGTGGTTGTTGAAGGTGCCCAGGAGGTAGTCCGCGTCCAGCCGGGTGTCGAGGACCTGGGCGGCGATGACGAACTCGTCCTGGGAGAACCAGCCACGGGTGGCGAGGGCGGCGCGCCAGGCGACGGACACGACGATGAGGGCGAGCGCTACCGCCCGGACACGGTCGGCACGGAACCATCGGCCGATCGGCCCCGGCCGGTCGCCATCGGACGGGACGCTTTCCGGATGCGTCTCGGCCTCAGCTTCTGGCATTGACATGGTCGGCAGCCTGCCACACGCTTACACGCCGTGGGGACGGCCGTTCTCCCGATAACGCCACCCAGCACCCCTGGTGGCCCGTCCGTGCCCGGTCCGGATAACGTCGCGCGACGGTCGTCGGTTGCAGGTGCGCGTCCGGCTGGCGAAGACAGGAGCCGAAATGCGTGCAGAGGTGGCCAATGGCACCGCTTCGGGGTCCAGCCGCACCCGGCACACGGCCCGGCGGTTCCGGCACCTGACCATCTGCATCGTTCTCACCGCCCTCGCCTTTCAGCAGACCCCGGGTCAGGTCGTCCCCGACACCAAGGTCGACCTGAACGTCAACCCGGCCGGGTTTCTGCTCCGCTCGCTGCACCTGTGGGACCCCACCGGCACGTTCGGCCAGCTACAGAACCAGGCGTACGGATATCTCTGGCCGATGGGCCCGTTCTTCCTGCTCGGATCGGAACTCGGCCTCGCGCCGTGGGTGGTCCAGCGGCTGTGGTGGGCACTGCTCTTCTGTGTCGCCTACCTGGGAGTGGTGCGGCTGTCGGGCCGGCTCGGCATCGGCACGCCCGCCGGGCGCATGATCGCCGGCGTCGCCTTCGCGCTGTCACCGCGCATCCTCACCCAACTCGGGTGGGCCTCGGTGGAGTCCTGGCCCAGCGCCATCGCCCCCTGGGTGCTCATCCCGCTGGTGGGCCTCGCCCGCGGCACCCCCCTGCGGCGCGCCGTCGCCGGGTCGGCCGTCGCCGTCGCCTGCGCCGGTGGCGTCAACGCCACGGCCGTGTTCGCGGTGGTGCCACTCGCCCTGCTCTGGCTCGCCACCCTCCAGCCCGTACGCCGCCGCGTCACCGCCATCGCCGCCTGGTGTGGCGCGGTGGCCCTGGCCACGGCGTGGTGGTTGGTTCCGCTGCTGGTCCTGGGGCGGTACAGCCCACCCTTCCTGGACTACATCGAGACCGCCCGGAACACCACAAGCGTCACCGACGCGGTGACCATGCTCCGCGGCGCCTCCTACTGGGTCGCCTACCTGGCCTCCCCGTTCGGACCGACGATTCCGTCCGGTGCACGACTCGCCAACGAGGCGCTACTGATCGCTGCCACCCTGGCGGTCGCCGCACTCGGTGTCCTCGGGTTGTCCCGACGCGGGATGCCGCACCGCCGGTTCCTCATCACCGGTCTGGTGCTCGGCGTCGCGCTCGTCGGTCTCGGGCACGTCAGCGACCTGCCGAACATCCTCGCCGGCCCTCAGCAGGAGTTCCTCGACGGCGTCGGTGCCCCCCTGCGCAACGTGCACAAGTTCGATGTCCTACTCCGCCTGCCGCTGGCCCTGGGCATGGCGCACCTGATCGGTCTGGCCGTCCGCGCGGCGCGCACCGCGCCCGCACAGCATCGCCCACGAACCGTCGCTCGCGCCTGGCTCACCGCCGGCGCGGCCATGGTCGCCGTCACGGCGGTCGCCACGCCCGCGCTCGCCGGCGGTCTCGCCACGCCGGGCGGCGTCAAGGCGGTGCCCGGCTACTGGCACGAGGCCGCCGACTGGCTCGACGCGAACACGGGGCGCGGGCGGGTGCTCGTCGTGCCCGGGGCGCGCTTCCCGTCGTACGACTGGGGCAGCACCACCGATGAGATCGCCCAGCCGCTGCTGAACAGCCGGTGGGCGGTACGCAACGCCATCCCCTTCACCCCACCGACCACGATCCGGCTGCTGGACGCGATCGAGTCGACGCTCGCCACCGGCTCCGGGTCGACCGGCCTGGCCGACCTGCTCGCCCGGTCCGGGATCAGCCACGTCCTGTTCCGCGCCGACCTCGACCACGGCCGCTCCGACACGGCCCGCCCGGCGGTAGTCCGCCAAGCCCTGGATCGCTCACCCGGGTTGACCCGAGTCACCTCCTTCGGCCCCCTGCGCGGCGGGCCCTCGTCCCCGGACGAGTTCCGCGACCAGGGGCTCGACGTGCCCGTCCGGGCGCTGGAGGTCTACCGGGTCGACCGCCCCGTCGAGCCGGTGGTCGCGTACGACCGTGACGACGTGACGACCGTCGTGGGCGGCCCCGAATCGCTCCTCGACCTCGCCGCGGCAGGACAGCTCAGCTCGGCGCCCACGGTCCTGGCGGGCGACGCGCCGGCTGTCGGCGTCGCCGGACCGGTCGCGATGACCGACGGGCTGCGCAGACGGGACGTGTCGTTCGGCCGACTGCGCGACAACACCTCCCAGACCCTCACCGCCGACGACACCTTCGAGGTGACGGCACCCAAGCACGACTACCTGCCCGAGTGGGGGGCGGAGCAGTCCACCGTCGCCCGTTTCGAGGGCATCAGCGCGATCCGCGCCTCGACCGCCCGCTCGCAGGTGGACTCCCCCGGCGGCGCCCGCCCTGAGCACCAGCCGTACGCGGCGATGGACGGCAATCCCGCAACCTCCTGGCAGTCCGAGCCGTACTCGCCCAGTGACCGCCAGTGGGTCGAGGTGGGCCTCGCCAACCCGACACGGGTCACCCGGGTCGAGGTCTGGTTCGACCTGAAGGCCGACGCCCTGCCCACGACGGTGACCGTCACCGCCGGGTCCGAGAGCAGCACCGTCGAACAGTTCGGCGATCACATGGTCTTCGAACTGCCCGGCGTCCACGCCACCCGCGAGGTCCAGATCTCGGTCGTCGGCGCGTACGACCTCCGCCCGCTCGGCAACGGATCGGTCGGCATCGCCGAGATCAAGATTCCCGGCATCCAGACCAGCCGGACCCTTCTCCTTCCCGCCGCTCCGGCCACCGACCGGCCGGCGACCGTCGTCGTGTCGGCGGCGCCCACCACACCGGCCTGTTTCTCCGTCGACGGACAACCCCGCTGCTCCACCGACGCCGTCCGCGGTTCCGAGGACGCCTCCACCATCGACCGGACCCTGACCCTGCCCGCCGCCGGGGCGTACGACGCCCAGCTGTGGGCGCGGCCGACGGCCGGCCCGGACCTGGACAACACCCTCGACAGGCTGGTGGCCGACGCACAGCCGCTGCGTCTCGCGGCGCAGGTCAGCGCCTCTTCGACGGCCGTTCCCGACCCGACCGGCCGGGCCGGCGCGGCGCGCGACGGTGACCCGAGCACCAGTTGGTCACCGGCGGTCAACGACGAGGCACCGATCCTGCGCCTCAAGTGGCTCAAGCCGCAGACCATCACCGGGCTCCGCTTCTCCGTCGACGCCGAGACAGCCGCCACCCGCCTCGGCAGTGTGCGGGTGGTCGGCGACGACGGTTTCCGGAGCAGCCTGCTCGGCGACGACGGGCTCCTTCGTCTGGATCCGCCGATGCGCACCGACGAGATCACCATCCAGTTCCTGGACAAGCCGTCCGCCACCAGCACCGACCCGTACAAGCTGCGGTTGCCGGAGCAGTTGCCCGTCGCGGTCGGCGAGGTGACCGTGCTGCCCGGAGAGTCCACCGTCGAACCGCGCCTCGACACACCCCTGACGCTGGCCTGCGGATCGGGTCCGACGCTGCAGATCGGCGCGTCCCGGGTGACCACCACGCTCCGCGGCACACTCCGCGACCTGCTGGAACTGCGCGAGATGCCGGTGACGCTGTGCGGCCGGGGCACGCCCCGACAGCTTGACCTGGGCCGCGGGGAGCACCGCATCGTGACCACACCGAGCAGGCTGGCCTCGCCCACCCGGGTCGCCCTGGTGCCACGGACGCCCACGCCGGCCCCGGCGGCGGTCGCCAGCGCCATCAAGGTCGACTCCTGGGCTGCCACCGAACGACGGGTACGGGTGGACGACCACCCCGTCGACCGGGTGCTCGCCGTGCGGGAGAACACCAACACCGGCTGGGAGGCGACCATCGGCGGGCGGACCCTGAAGCCGCTGGTGGTGGACGGGTGGCAGCAGGGCTGGATTCTTCCCGCCGGCGTCTCCGGGGAGGTGGTACTGCGCTTCGCCCCGGACACGACGTACCGGGCGGGCCTTCTGCTCGGCGGCATCCTGCTGGCGGTGGTGGTCCTCCTCGCGGTGCTGCCCGCCCGACGGCCCTCCGGGCGCACCTCGTCGACCGTCGTACCGCGCGGCCGTCGCCGGGTCACCCGATCCCTGCCGCTACTGGCCGTCGGCGCCGCAGCGCTGGTGCTGTCGAGCGGCCTCATCGGCGGCCTGTTGGTCGCGGCGGGGTTCATGCTGGCGGTACCCGGCCCACGCCGCCTGCCCTGGTCAGTCGACCCACGTCGGGCCAGGACGATCAGCCGGGCCGTCGAGACGTGGCTCCCCGGCGCGCTCGTCCTGCTCGCCGGGTGGCTGTACCTCAATACGACGCAACGTAACACCGACGCCCTGCTGCAACTCACGATCGTCGTCGCCCTGGGTGCTCTCTGGCTCTCCACCGCCGCCCGACGACGGCCCGTACGCCGGGTCACGCCGACGCCGGCGGAACCGGCGGCTCCGGAGGCCCTGCAGCCGGACACGGCCGAGCCGCCGAAGCCGGACCTGGCGACGTCGGGGCCAGCCGACGGGCAGCCTCCGACCCTCTCCGGGATCACGTGAGCCCCCGGCGATCCCTCCGTTCGGAGGGGACGGTGAAGACGGAGCGGACGGGCGGACGGAACAACGGCCTGGGCGCGGCGGGAGCCGCCGTCACACTGGCCGGCGTCCTCGTCAACGGCCTGGCCTACCTGGTGCCGGTGCTGGCCGCCCGCCGGCTCGACCCGGCTGACCTCAGCGCGCTCGCCACCGCCCTCGGCCTGGTGGCCATCGTCGGCGTGCCGGGGCTCGGTCTGCAACTGGCCGTCGCCGTGCACCACGCCCGGCACGGCACCTCCGACACCCGGCGGCTCACCGCGGTCACCGCCGCCGTGTGCGCGGGAACCCTCATCGTGGCGACGCCCCTGTTGATGGCCGCTCTGGATCTCCCGATCGAGGTGCCCGCACTGCTGGCGGTCACCACGGCGGCGATCGTGCTCTCCTCCCGCTCCCTCGGGGAGTTGCAGGGCGGCCAGCGATTCCTACGACTCGCCGTGGGGATGGCCCTGCTCGCCGCGGGCCGCTACGGCGGCGTGATCGCCGGGCTGTTACTCGGTGCGGGAATGACCGGCGCACTGGCGGGCGGTGCGCTGACCGCCGCGCTCGCCCCGGTGCTGCTGGCCCGACTCGCCCGCGCACCGCGAGGACCGTCCACGGCACCACGGCTGACCGTCGCTCAGGTGGTTGCCGGCTGCGGCGCGACCCTGGCGATGCTCGTCGTCTCGTACGCCGATCTGCTCCTGGCCCGGCAACTGCTTCCCCCGTCGGGGTCCGGGGCGTACTCGGTTGGCACGGTCCTGACCAAGGGCGCGCTCTGGGCGCCGCAGGTCGCCGCCGTCCTCGCCCTGCCGCGTCTCGCACGCGGGGACCGCCGCAGCCGCACGGTCGCGCTCACGGTTACGGGCGTGTGCGGTCTGGTGCTGGTGCTCGCCTCGACGCTCGCCGGAGGGCTGGCGTTCCGCCTCGCCGGCGGACCCGACTACACCCACCTTGGCCGGTACGCGCCGCTCTTCGCCGCGATCGGTGCGCTCTACGCGGTGACGTTCGTGCTGCTCAACGACCGCCTCGCAGCCGGTGTGCGCTGGGCGGCGGCACCGCTTTGGGCGGGCACGGCCGGCTTGGTGACCGTCGCGGCGACCATCCGGCCCCGCACCGTCAACGGTCTCCTCTTCGCGGCCCTGGGCACGGCCATCGCCACCACTCTGATCATGGCGGTGACCGCCCGTCGACCACCTGGGGTACCGGCGCCTGGGCCGGGAGACCAGATCAGCCCTCCGCGAGCCAGTCCTCCAGAAGACGGTGGTCGATCGCGTCCACCCGGCCGAGCGTACGGCCGGAAGCCACCCGATCCCGCAGCTCCGCCCGGGTGAACCAACGCGCCTCCAGCAGCTCCTCGCCGTCGACACGTACCTCGTCGGACGTGGCGGTGGCCCGGAAGCCCACCATCAGGCCGGCGGGGAACGGCCACGCCTGCGACCCCTGGTAGGTCACGTGGGTGACGGTCACGCCCGCCTCCTCGGCCATCTCCCGACGGACCGCGTCCTCCAGGCTCTCGCCGACCTCGACGAAGCCAGCCAGCGTCGAGTACGCGTCCTCCGGCGCACCCGCGTGCCGGGCCAGCAGGCAGCGCCCCGATGCCCCGGGTGCCTCGACCAACACGATGATCGCCGGTTCGATCCGGGGGAACAGGAGACGCCCGCACTCCCCGCCGGTACAGGTCCGCACGTGCCCGCCGCCGTCGGAGACGGCCGGCGCACCGCACGTCCCGCAGTACCGCTGCTGCCGGTGCCAGTGCAGCAACCCCCTGGCGTACGCCTGGACGGCCGCGTCACCGGGCTCGAGCCGCCCGACCAGTGCCCGTACGTCGACGGACCGCCTCGCACCGGCCATCTCGGCGGCGGCCTGCTCGGTGAGCGCGGACAGGTCCACGGCGAACACGGCCACGTCCCCGTCGAGCCCCAGGAAGACGGTCTCACCGGCAGCGGACCGGACGAGAGACGCGCGCTCAGCGGTGAGCCGGACCGGGCCGTCCCCGTCGACGAGAGAGCGATCCCGCCAGATCGGCAGCACCACGGTGGTCGACTCGGTGAGCAGCGCGCTCAAACGGGTGGGATCGGTGCGCAACGGGCCTGCCCGGTCCAGCCAACCGCCGCCGTACGCCAACACCCGCTCCGCAGTGTCCACCGGACCACCGTGCCATGTCAGTGGCCCGCCACCGGCACCACCCCCGGGCTCGCGCGACACGCCGGGAGACACGCGGTAGCAGCGCCTGGTGGGCGCAGCCCGCAAGGACGGCCGGGCATTCGTTACCGTAGGTGGCTCCGGGAGGGGGACCTCCCGCGGCACCCTGGCGATCGAGGTTGCAGTGACGCTGTACGGCGATAAGAGTCCACCCGCCGACGACCGGCCCACGGTGCAGGTCACCGCGGTCACCTGGCCGGACGACGGACCGGATCTGGGGACGGCACCCGCCCCTGGCGAGCCGGAGGGCGGCCCGCACCGCCCCCGCCGTGTGCGGATGCTGCTCGCCGCCGGCGTCACCGGTGGCATGCTCGCCGCCGTGGCGGGCGTCGGCGCCTGGGCGTACGCCGGGGACGTCCCCCGCGGCACCAGCGTGCTCGGCACCGAGCTGGGCGGCCGGAGCCGCGCGGACGCCGACCGGGAGTTGCGGGCGGAGCTGGACCGGCGGGCGGCGGAGCTCGCCACGCCGCTGAAGGTCAGCGTTGATGGACGCACCGCCGAGATCAACCCGGCCGACGTGGGGCTCGCCGTCGACGTGCCGGCGACCGTCGCGGCAGCGGCCACGGCCGACGCGCACCCGGTCAGCCGGCTTGTCGGCTCCCGCACGGTCGACCCGGTGGTCACCGTCGACGTGGACCGATTGGACGACGCGCTCCGTAGGGTGCTCGGCAAACAGGCCCAGGGGATGACGATGCCCGCGATCACCTATCAGGGCACCACGCCGAAGGTGGTGCAGCCCAAGCCGGGGCTGGCCCTGGAGCCCCAGCGCTCCGCCGAGGTGGTCCGCGCCGGCTGGCTGGCCGGCACCCCGGTCACCGTGCCACTGGTGGAGAGCCCCCCGGCGACCACCCCGGAGGAGCTGGACCGGCTGGTCGCCGAGCTGGCGAAGCCAGCGGTCGCCGCACCGGTCACCCTGCGTACCGACAAGGGCTCGGTGGAGGTCCCGCCCGCCGCCATCGCGAAGAGCCTGCGGTTCGCCGCCGACAAGACCGGCAAGCTGACCCCGTCGGTGGACGTCAAGCGGCTGCGGGCGGCGCTCGGCGACGACCTGGCCGCCATCGAGGTGCCGCCGAAGGACGCCACGATGACCATTTCCGGTGGTCGGCCCACCGCCACCGAGGGGCGACCCGGGCAGCAGCTGGACACGGCAGCCCTGGGTCGGGACCTGCTGGCGGTGCTGCCGAAGTCGGACGGCCGCGAGGTGACCGGCGAGCTGAAGCCGACGCCGCCGGAGCTGACCGCGGAGAAGCTGGCCGGCCTGGGCATCAAGGAGCGGGTGTCCACCTTCACCACCCGTTTCACCGGAGGCATGGCCTCGTCGCGCAGTCAGAACATCGCGACCATCGCCAAGAAGGTGGACGGCACGGTCGTGCTTCCCGGGAAGACGTTCTCGCTGAACGGTCACACCGGCGAGCGCGGCTACGACCAGGGCTACCGGGACGCACCGGTCATCCTCGACGGCAAGCTGGTGCCGGGCGTCGGCGGCGGCACCTCGCAGTTCACCACCACGCTGTTCAACGCGACCTACTACGCCGGGCTGGAGGACGTCGAGCACAAGCCGCACTCGTACTGGTTCGACCGGTACCCGGCGGTCATCGAGTCGACCATCTTCTGGCCGAACCTGGACTTCAAGTTCCGCAACAACACCGAGCACGGCGTACTCATCGACACGTCGTACACGTCGAGCACGATCACCGTGTCGATCTGGAGCACGAAGATCTACGACAGCGTGAAGACGGAGTACGGGCCGCGCCGCAACATCACCACGCCGAAGCTGATCCATCTGGCACCCGGCCCCTCGTGCATCGCGACGAACGGCATCAACGGCTTCACCCAGGACGCCTTCCGGGTCATCAAGAAGGGCGGCGCGGTGGTCAAGCGGGAGAAGTTCACCTGGCGCTACGACGCGGAGCCCCGCTACGTCTGCGGGCCGAAGCCCTCCTGATCCTCAACTGTCCGCCGCACGACTCGAAATGCTGAGGACCGCCGCGACCTACGGCCAACACCGATCCGGCGGTCTCAGCGGGTAAGCCATCGCACGGGGCCCAGGGCCGTCTCGTGAAACCTGCCGCCGTCCGAGGTCACTCCGCGCTGCAGCCAGCTGAGCAGGTAGACGACCACGGTGTCGAGAACGCTCAACCCACCACCAGCGCATCCTCCGGGCGGCGTGATGAAGTGCGGCAGCACCAGTGGCGAGGGTGGGGACTTCGCGGTGTGCGGCTGGGCCGACCACGGCAGCGTGGTGATGGCGATGTTCCCGGGGCGGTCGGTGAGCGACGCTGGCGGGCTGCTGCGCAATCTGCGCGCCGATATGCAGTCGCGGGGCTGACCCACGCGCCGGATCACCGGTCGCGCCACCATCTTGTTGATCGGCTCCGTATCGCCCGCGGGGCTGACCTCCGCGCCGGATTACCGGTCGCGCCACCATCTTGTTGATCGGCTCCGTATCGCCGATGTGGGCCTATCCCGTAGCGGGGTCACCGCCAGATCGGCGATATGGAGTCGATCAAGCGCAGGTTGAGGTGGGGAACGCAGAACGGGGCCAGCCCCGAGGGGTGGCCCCGTTGTGTAGGGGGGAAATGCGTCAGGGCCACCCCTTGAGGGGTGGCCCTGACGAAAGATTGTCCGGCGGTGTCCTACTCTCCCACACCCTCACGAGTGCAGTACCATCGGCGCTGGAGGGCTTAGCTTCCGGG
>NZ_JBEXEV010000037.1:0-69772 GCF_040606435.1 Micromonospora sp. NPDC005413 | reverse complement strand
GGGGTAAGGACACCCAGCCGCCACAAAAGGGGGAACCGGCGTGCGGGGTGTGAGCACCTCGTCCGGGCGCATCAAAAATCAGGGGAAAAGTCTTTGAGGGTCGGCGCCTACGGGCCGGGGGTGGCTTGGGGCGCCGAGGGCGGCGGCCTACGAGCGGAGGGCTCATGGCGCCGGGTCCAGATGTAACGACCGGCGGGCCGGGGTCATTCCGGGGGTGGCCCATCCACCGGCACCCACAAGGAAGCGGTGACCGGGCGGTCGTTCGTAGGGACCGTAACGACCGGGCGGAGCCAAGCATTCCAACCCCGGGGGCTCAGCGTTCCAACCCGGGGCTCAGCGCTCCAACCCGGGGGTCGGCGCTCCAAGCCCGAGGCGCGGGGTGGCGGGCCGTGGTGCTGCGATCGTCAGGGTATGTAACGACCCCGGGCCGGCCATGATTCCAGGCCACGGGTGCGACCGGTCACAACCCAGAGGCGGCCGGGACCGGACAAACCACCCAGACAACCCAGCGAGCGGCGCCTCAGACACCCACCACGGGCATGATCCACTCCATATCGCCGATGTCGCGGCATCACAGACCCCGGAAACCCCCACATCGCCGATGTCGTGTCGATCATGAACCCGTCAGCCACGCCGGCGCGGGTCATAAGCGGACAAAGGTGGGGGAATCACCCGGCGCGGGGGTGATCGATCGCGGCTAGCGCTCGTCGGGGGCCCACGAGCCGCTCCGGTAGAGGGTGCCGCGACCGGCCGGGTCGGGCATACCGTCCAACGGGGCCGACTCAGGGCTGGGCGGTTCGGGGGTGCGGGCGGCACGACGGGCTCGCAGCACGCGGGACCCGACGAACCAGGCTCCCGCCGCCACGCAGACCACGATCACCACTTTCTGGAGTGTGCCGACGTACCCCTCGACGAGGTGCCAGTTGTCGCCGAGCAGGTAGCCGGCGAGCACGAACGTGGTGTTCCAGATCAGGCTGCCCAGCGTGGTGTAGAGCAGGAACGTGCGCACCGGCATGCGCTCCACCCCGGCTGGGATGGAGATCAGGCTCCGGAAGATCGGGATCATCCGGCCGAAGAAAACGGCCTTCACGCCGTGCCGGAGGAACCACGCCTCGGTCCGGTCCACGTCGCTGAGCTTCACCAGCGGAAGCCGGGCCACGATGGCGCGCATCCGGTCGCGGCCCAGTGACGCGCCGATCAGGTAGAGCGCCAGCGCACCCACCACCGAACCCAGCGTCGTCCAGAAGATCGCACCCACCAGACTTATCCGGCCCTGCGCGGCGACGAACCCGGCCAGCGGCAGGATCACCTCGCTGGGGATCGGCGGGAACAGGTTCTCCAGCGCCACCGCCAGGCCGGCACCCGGCCCGCCGAGCCGTTCCACCAGGTCGCTGACGTAGCCGACGATGCCATCCTGGGGCGGTTCGGCCGCAGCGGTGGGGGTTCCGGTGGCGAGCACGGCGTGGGACGTTCGAATCATGCGCACACCGTACGAAGTGATCCTGAGAGAAGACCATCCGGCCGCACGGGTCGACGACACCCGCAGCCCGCTGCGGCTCGCGGTGGCGCAGCCGCCGTGCGTACCCCTGGAGGTCGCGGAGAACGCGCGGGCGCACGCCGACGCGGTCCGCGCGGCGCGCGCCCGGGTGGTCGTCTTTCCGGAGCTGTCATTGACGGGGTACGAGGTGGAAGCCCCGGTCGTGCCGATTGATGACGCCCGGTTGGCGCCGCTGGTCGAGGCGTGTGCCGAGATGGGCACCCTGGCCCTGGCTGGTGCACCGGTCGCCGGTGACCACATCGCGACGCTGGCCGTGACCGGCGACGGTGTGACGGTGGCGTACCGGAAGATGTGGCTGGGCGACGCGGAGGCCCGCCGGTTCCGGCCGGGCGACGCGCCGACTGTGCTCGAAGTGGACGGATGGCGGGTGGGATTGGCGATCTGCAAGGACACCGGCGTCGCCGCGCACGCGGCGCGGACCGCCGCACTGGGGATCGACGTGTACGTGGCCGGCGTGCTGGAGTCGGCACGCGACGCCGCCGTGACGGACGAGCGGGCACAGCGGATCGCCACGACGCACCGGGTCTGGGTGGCGATGGCGAGCTTCGCTGGGTCGACCGGCGGTGGTTACACCGAGGCGGCCGGACGGTCGGCCGTCTGGTCGCCCCAGGGTGACGTCCTCGCCCAGGCGGGCACCGAGCCGGGCGACCTGACCCGGGCCCGCATCAGCTGACGGCTCCGGCCGGGGTCGCGGCGGTGCGTCATCTCCTTCGGCTGAACAGGTCGGCCGCCATCCGCGATGAGCGGTGGTTGGGCTCGACTCCTTCGACCAGGAGCGCCTCGCCAGCGAGGTGCCTTGTCCGCCGTCATGATGCTCCGTTCGTCAGGGTCGGTCGGGTCTCCGGGTGGTTACGCCGTTGGGACGCGGTCCAGGAAACCCAGAACCTGCGTCAACCGTCCGTCCTCATCGGTCGTCGCGACGTCGAAGCCTACGATCGGCGCCTCGACGTCGTCCGGTCCGAGCTCCCAGGTGAAACGGACCTGGTTGTGGTGACCGTCGACCGGTCCGGCCAACCGGAACGTCATGCCGGGAAACTGGTTCCGCACGGCGGCGATCGTCGCGTCGATCGCCTCCGGGCCCTCGGCGACCGTCAGTGGGTCGACGTAGCGGCCCTCGGCGGCCCACAGGTTGTTGATGCCCTGGAGCCGCCGCACCGGGTCGCTCTCGTTCCACAGTGCGATGTACCGCTCGGCCAGTTCGTTGAAGCTGGTAGCCATGGATCTCTCCTTGTCCGCTGGGGCGTTGGCGCCTCTGGAACAAATGATCTCGGCATCCTTGCGCGCTGTCGATTACGTGGCAGGTAATGGCCGGTGTGCCGGTGCGGTCAGCTCGACCTGTTGATCGAGGCGGGTGCGTCGGCCCGGCCTCTGAGGTTCGTGGAGCGGTGGCACTCGGGGATGTCGTATGCCCCAGGCAGGATCGGCGTCATGGACGCACCTCCCTCCCGACTGTCCGTTGTCACCCTGGGCACACGCGACATGGGCCTGCTGCGATCGTTCTACCGGTCGTTGGGCTGGCCCGAGTCGCCGGGCAGCGACGACGGCTGGTCCGCTTTCCTGCTCGGCGGCGTTCTACTGGCGCTCTTTCCGCTGCCGGAGTTGGCCGCTGAGGCGGCGCCCGGCGTGCCGGACCCGGCCGGTGGCTGGTCCGGCGTCACCCTCGCCTGCAACGTCGACACCCCGCAAGAGGTCGACGTGGCCTTCGCCGCGGCGGTCGCGGCGGGCGCGACCGTGGTGGCCGAGCCAACCGACCGGTCCTGGGGTGGGCGCTCGGGCTACATCGCCGATCCCGAGGGCAACCGCTGGGAGTTCGCGTGGGCGGGCACGGCCCGCTTTGACGAGCGCGGTGCCCTGATTTCCTTCGGTTGAGTGCCGTCGTGGTGGTTGCCCCTGGTCGCTGACCTTGGAATCCTTTGGCCATGACTTCTTTCCCGGCGACCTTCGCCATCGACGTCATCGGTGAATCCGCGAAGGTGCAGTGTGAGGCGTTCATCGACGAGCACCGCAGCGCGCTCAACGGCTACCTGGACGGGCTGACCGAGGAGCAGGCGCGCCGGTCGTTGGTGCCCAGCCGGACGACGCTGCTGGGTCTGGTGAAGCACGCCACGTTCGTCGAGAAGGTGTGGTTCGACGAGGCCGTCTCCTGCCGGCCCCGTTCGGAGATCGGCATCCCGGGGACGCCGGACGAGTCGTTCATCCTCAACGACGGCGACACGATCGCCAGTGTCCAGCGGGAACACCGCGAGGCGTGTGCGGCATCGCGCCGCGCGACGGCCTCCCTGGGGCTGGACGACGTGCTGCGCGGCAACCGGCGGGGCCCGCTGCCGTTGCGCTGGGTGTACCTGCACACGCTGCGCGAGTTGGCCCAGCACTGCGGGCACGCGGAGATCCTGCGCGAGCAACTCGTGGCCGCCGAATAGCCTCGCCACATGCCCGGCCTGATCGCGCCCACCGTCCGCCTGCACGCCGCCTGGCTGGCGGCGCACGACGAGTGGGGCGGCGTCCTCGAGGGCAGTCGGGACACTGAACTCGGCCCGGCACGGCGGTACTGGATCACGCTTTAGCCCACCGGCCGATGTCGCCGAAACGACGTAGCGTCCAACGGGCCGGCGGCCAACCGCCGGGGTCGTGGTCAGTGGTCCATTCGGTGATCGAGGCCGGGGGCACGTCCAGGTCGAACGCCCGAAAGATCGGCTGCGCGGCGAGCGCGTGGAACGCGCCCTCGACGGTCTCGCTGTGGCCGACCAGGACCACGGTGGCGCCTCGGTGCCGGTGTGCGATCTCCATGATCGCGCGGCTGACGCGGACCACCAGTTCGGCCCAGCTCTCGTTGCCCTCCTCGAAGGGCCGGAACACTCCCCCACCAGCTACCGCGTGTTCCGTGCGGAAGCGGGTGGTCGGCAGGCCGTCGGCGTACGGGGGTGTGTGCCAGGTGCACAGGCCACAGTCGGCCACGGGTCGTACGCCGAACGCCGCGCCGATCGGTTGCGCGGTCTCGACAGCCCTGCGCAGCACGGACGAGTAGACCGCCACTGGTCTGTCGCCAGCAATTTCACCGGTCAGTCGGTTGGCCAGATCGTGTGCCTGCTCGTGGCCGAGGGCGGTGAGGCCCTGACAACCACGTGGCCCACCCACGATTCCTTCGAGCTGGTGGAGCGACTCGCCATGTCGCACGAAGATCAGACGTGTCCGCATCGGGACATCATGCCAGCGACATCGACGGGGATATCAGTCGTCCGTACGGCCGGTGGAAAAGCTGCTCGCCTGAGAGAGCAGAGCGTCGAGCTGGGCGCCCGTCCGCGCTGGTAGTCGGTCGCGTTGCACCAGCTCGGCGATGCGTTCGCGCAGGTCGGCGACGTTCTTGGCCCGATCCTTGGTGCGCCGGTTCAGGTCAGCGAGGTCGTCGCGCAGATCTTCGGCGGTCTTCCGCTCGACGGTGCCGCGGGCGACCGCCGCGGTGAGGACGGCGTCGAACTCGCTGGTCACCTCCCGGAGGCTGACCGGCACCTGCTGCCCGACGGTCGACGGCGCGGTGCTGTTGCCAGGCGACGGCGAGGACGGTGCCGTCGGCGTCGGCGATTGCGTGGTGGGTGCGGGCGCCGGGGCGGACGTCGACGGCGGGGCGGCGATCTGAGGCGTTTCGGGTGCGCCCGGCGTGCCGAGGTAGCCCTGGGTGAGCAGTGCGCCGAGGCCGACCAGCACGGCGAGACCGGACGCGACCAGCACGGCGAGGGGCCGGCGGGACCGGCGGCTGGCCGGCTCGGCGGCAACCGGGACGGGGCGTCCCGCCGAGCGGTCGATCAGGGTGGGAGGGTGGGCCGCCGGCAGGATGCGCAGCAGCTCGGTGGGCGGCTCGACCGGCTGGCCGGCGCCGAAGCGGCGGGCCAGGTGCGCGGCGCTCGGCCGGTCGGCCGGGTTGGCGGCCAGGCAGGCGACGGTCAGCTCGGCGATGTCGGCGGGCAGGCCGGGCACCCGCAGCGGCGGCACCGGGATGCCGCGCCGGTGCACCTCCAGAGCGTCCTCCCAGCTCTGCACGGGCAGCGGTGCCTGCCCGGTGAGGGTGCGGTAGAGCAGCGCGCCGAGGGCGTACACGTCGCTGGCCGGGTCGGGCGGGCCGGCGGCGAGGCGCTCCGGGGCGAAGTAGGCGGGCGTGCCCATCAGCGGCTCGCCGGACTGACTGTCGAGCCCGCCGAGCGCGGCGATGCCGAAGTCGAGCACCTTGGCGCCGGTGTCGGTCAGCATGACGTTGCCCGGTTTGACGTCGCGGTGCACGACGCCGATGCGGTGCGCGGCGGCCAGTGCGGCCGCGATCTGCCCGGCCACCCGGACCGCCTCCGGCCAGGGCAGCGGCCCGGAGCGCAGCCGGTCGGCCAGGTTGTGCCCCTCGACCAGCTCCATCACCAGGTACGGCACCACGACGCCGCCGGCCAGGGTCGCCTCGGCATAGTCGTACACCTGGGTCACGTGCGGGTGGGTCAGCCGGGCGGCCGCGCGGGCCTCGCGTCGGATGGTGGCCCGCAGGTGCGGGTCGGCGGCGAGCTGCCCGGCGAGCACCTTGACGGCGACCGGCCGGCCGAGGACCTCGTCGTCGGCGCGCCACACCTCGGACATGCCGCCGAGACCGATCCGCTCGTGCAGTACGTAGCGGTCGTGGAGACGGAGAGTGGGCGTGAACGGCGACATGGCTTCACCAGTCTGCCTGGCCGCGTCCCACTCGACCACCCGCGGCGCCCGGTCCTTACCGGCTCATCCCCTGCGTACCGAAATGGCCGGTAGCGCGGGGGGCTCCGGGCCTCGCGGGCCGGTCAGGAGCAGCGCGGGGTGGCCGGCAGCGGTCGCGGCTGGATCCGGTCGGCGAGCCGACGCAGGGCGACGGCGGTGACCTGCCGGGTCGGGGCGAGCAGCGCGCGGCGGGTCCGCTCGGCCTGGACCGGGGCGTCCGGTCGGGCCGAGTTGACGTGCCGGTTCATCGCGTCGAGAGCAGTGACGTACCCGGTTGGGAATTCCATGGTCAACTCCTTGGGACAGGTCCGGTGGAGGCCCGGACGACGAGTGCGGTGGGCAGCAGCACATGACCGGCCGCAGCATCCACAGGTGGGTCGAGCAGCAGCTCGGCGGCGATCCGGCCCTTCTCTTCGGCCGGTTGCCGGACGGTGGTGAGATTGGCCGCAGCGGCCTCGGGGATGTCGTCGAAGCCGGTCACCGAGACCGGCGGGCGCTCGCCAGCGGGGCGGCGGGCCAGCGCGTCGAGCACCCCGAGGGCCAGGACGTCGGAGCCCGCCAGCACGGCGGTCGGCGGCGTGGGCCGGTCGAGCAGCCCGGCGACGGCCTCGGCCCCGGCCGCCCGGCTGTTGCCCGCGGCGTTGACCAGGGTCAGCTCGGCCCAGTCGACACCGACCTCGGCGAACGCGTCGGCGAACCCGGCGAGTCGGCCGCGGGTGGTGGGGTGCGCCACCTGGTCGACCCCGGGAAGGGTCAGGGGGCCGCCTGGCGCGTCGGGCAGCACCGCGTCGGCGAGCAGTGCCACCCGGCGGTGGCCGAGGCCGGCGACGTGCGCCGCGACGCTGTGGGCTGCCGCACGCTCGTCGATGCCGACGAACCGGTCGTCGAGACCGGCGTCGTCGCGGACGGCGGTGGTGACAAATGGCAGCCCACGCTCCCGGATCACCTCCACAGCCCAGCTCTCGTCGGCGGCGCAGTAGACGCAGAAGCCGTCGACGGCGGCGTTCTCCACCGCCTGCCGGGCGTCGGTCTGGGCCGGCGGCAGCGGCACCAGCAACATGCTGGTGCCGTGCCGCTCGGCCGCGCCGGCGACCCCGGCCAGGAAGCGGACCGCGAAGGGGTCGGTGAAGGCGTACGACATCTGCGAGGTGAACAGCACCCCGATCGAGCCGACGAAGCCGCGCCGCAGGGAGCGGGCGGTGGGATTGGGGCCCGGGTAGCCGAGCTGGCGGGCCGCGTCGAGGATTCGCGTCCGCAGCGCGGCGGAGAGCTGGTCCGGACGGCTGTAGGCGTTGGAAACGGTGCTGCGGGAGACACCGACGGCGTCCGCGACGGCTTGCAGTGTTGGCTTCACCCGGCACCTCTCTGTATCGATCTAGACTGAATCGATACAGAGACTAGCGCGACGAGTCGGCGTCGGTCAATACGAACGTCCGAACCTTCAGGGCACCAGCACCAGACGACCCCGCAGGCCCCCGGCGGCCACCCGCTCGTGCGCCGCCGCCACCTCGGTCATCGGCAGCCGCTCGGCCAACCGCAGGCTGAGCTGCCCGCCGTCGACCAGCGCGGACAACTCGGCCAGCTGGCCGCCGTCGGCGCAGACCTCCTGAACGACGACCCTGGTGGCCCGCAACGGCGGCGGGGCGAACGGCGCCACCAGCGCGACAAAGGTTCCCCCGCCCCGCAACGCCTCATGCGCGGCGACGCCGATGACCGCCGCGTCGATCACCGCGTCCACCCCGCCCGGAACCATCGTGCGCACCGCCGCGCCCAGCCGGTCGGTACGCGCCACGAACCAGTCCGCGCCCAGCCCACGCACCAACTCCTCGTCCCGCGGGTCGGCCACCGCGACGGTCCGGACACCGCGCAGCGCCGCCAGTTCGAGCAGCAGGCCACCCACTCCACCAGCTGCCCCCGTGACCAGCAGCGTCCGCCCGGCGTCCAGACCGGCGAGGGCGAGTGAACGGACGGCCGTGAGACCGATCAGCGGCAGCGTCGCCGCCAACTCCGAGGCGACCGTACGCGGAGCCGGTGCGACAGCACCCTCGTCGAGCACCACCCACTCGGCCTGTGCGCCCGGCGCGGAGAGCAGGTCACGTAGCCCGATCACCTCGTCACCCACCGCGAACCGCCGGATCCCCGGGCCGACCGCATCCACCTCCCCCGCGACGTCCCACCCGAGCGCCACGACGGGCAGCGGCGGCAGCAGCCCGGCCGCGCTCAACGCGCCGCTGCGGGTGGACAGGTCGATCCGGTTGACGGCAGCGGCGGCGACCCGCACCCGCAACTGCCCGAATCCCGGCTCCGGCCGGGGCATCTCGGCGATCTCCAGGACCTCGGGGCCGCCGAACCGGCGCACGATCACAGCTCTCATGCCAGCGACGCTAGGAGCGCTAGTCTCCGGCGGGAAGGAGGCACCTTCGGGTGCCCTGGGTACCCGGGAGGTACACGATGGCCACCATGACCGCCGGCGAACGCCGCGAGCAGGAACGGCGCCGGTACAACGCGTTCCTCGCCGAGTGCCCGGGCCACGAACTGCTGGCGACGCTCAGCGACAAGTGGCTGACCCTGGTGGTGAGCGCACTGGCCGACGGGCCGCTGCGGCACAGCGAGCTGGCCCGTACCGTGGCCGGGGCCAGCCAGAAGATGCTCACCCAGACGCTCCGCAAGCTGGAGCGTGACGGCCTGGTGAGCCGATCGGTGACCCCAGGCGTGCCGGCCCGGGTCGACTACCGGCTGACGCCGCTGGCCGAGAGCCTGCTGCCGGTGCAGCGGGCCATCAAGGCGTGGGCCGAGACGCACATCGCCGAGGTGCACGAGGCGCGCGAACGGTACGACGCGTCGGGCTCCTGACGTGGGCCGGGGCCAACCTCAGGGCAGCCGGGCGACCCCGCCGTACATGCTCACCTCGACCACACGAAGTGCAGGACAGCGACCAGCATGAGCCCGACCGGCTGCGACAGGTCGATCGCTCGCCGCCCCGGTTGGCGATCACACTGCGTAGACGTCCTCCAGCAGCTTGCTAAGGATCTCCCGGGTGCGCTCCGGCGGCTCGGCCTCGACGCAGAGCCGTTCCATCGCCACGGCGTAGTAGTCGAGGTCGTCGCGCTTGTCCAGGTAGATGGCGCTGGTGAGCTGTTCGATGTAGACGATGTCGGGCAACTCCTGGTCACCGAAGCGCAGGATGGTGAAGGCGCCACCGGCGGCCGCGTGGCCACCGGCGGCGAACGGGATGACCTGAAGTCGGATGTTGGGCCACGTGGTCGCCTCGATGAGCGTCGCAAGCTGGCCGCGCATCACCTCGGCGCCGCCGATCGGGCGGCGCAGCGCCGCTTCGTCCACCACGGCCCAGAGCTGCGGCGGGTCGTCTCGGCGGAACAACTGCTGGCGCTGCATCCGCAGCGCCACCCGGCGATCGATCTCCGCCGCACCGGCCGTCCCGTGCCCGAGCAGGACGACCGCGCGGGCGTACTCGCGGGTCTGCAACAGGCCCGGTACGAATTGCACCTCGTAGCTGCGGATCAGCGCGGCCGCCGCCTCCAGGCCCAGGTAGGACTGGAACCAGGTGGGCAGGACGTCGCCGTAGCGGTGCCACCAGCCGGGGCTGTTGGCGTCGCGGGCGAGCTTGAGCAGCGCCTCGCGCTCCTGCCCGTCGGTGACTCCGTAGAGGGTGAGCAGATCGGACACGTCGCGTTCCTTGAAGCCGACCCGACCCAGCTCCATCCGGCTGATCTTCGACTCGGAGGACCGGATCTCCCAGCCGGCACCTTCGCGGGTCACCCCGCTGGATTCCCGCAGCCGGCGCAGTTGCGCACCGAGCAGTATGCGCAGCACCGTTGGCCCGGTTGTCGGGCCGCCCTCGGCGGGAACCATCGTCACGTGCGGACCTCCGGATACCGACCACGTGGTCGGGCACCCAGCCCGGCCGACGTGTAAGCATGCCATGGACCGACAGTGAGGTGAACTCCTCCGGACCGGTGAATCAGTCCCGCCGGGACGGCCCGCGGGAACGGTCAGTTGATCAGGTCATCGAAGTCGCCGTCGCGGGCGCCGAGCACGAACGCGGCGATCTCGTCCACTGTGTAGATCAGCGCCGGGCCCTCGGGATGTCGCGAGTTGCGGACCGCGATGCCGGCTCCACCCGGCAGTTCGGCGAGTTCGACGCAGTTGCCGCTGGGGTTGCTGCGGCGACTCTTCTGCCAGCTCAACGGTGGCAACTGATGGATCGGAACGCCATTGGGTGGCTGCTGCATGAGAGGCGTCTTTCTGCTCACGAGCCCGCCGGTGCCCGTGGGAGGAGCGGTGACGGCGAGGGTGCGTATCGACATCGGACTGTTCTGCACGTGCATCTGCTATTGCATCTGCACCGGACGGCGAGCATGATAACGCACGTGATCGGTGCTTATCCGTTCACTTTGCGTTACCCCGATTGGGGCAACCAGCAGGGAAAACTGGGCCCGACGCGGCACGCGCGCCGCGTCGACCGACGCCTGGAGGCGGTCGCGGCGATGGGAGGTCTCGTGCCGGATCCGATGAGTGTCGCCTCCGGCATCTGTGCGGCGGGAGCGCTGTTGTCCTCCTGGCAACTGCGTCGACGGGCGCTGCAGGCCGAGTCCGAGATCGCGCACCTCCAAGCCGAACTCGCCGCCGAACGGCATGCCGCCAGCCACGACCCGCTCACCGGGCTGCCCAACCGGCGCGCCTTCTACCGCCTCGCGGCCACCCTGCTCACCGACGCGGCCGGCCAGCCGTTGATCGCCATCGTGCTCGACCTCGACGACTTCAAGCAGATCAACGACCGGTACGGGCACGCCGCCGGCGACCAGGTGCTGATCAGCGTCGCCGACAGGCTGGCGGGCTTCGCCGGGGACAACCTCGTCGCCCGCCTCGGCGGTGACGAGTTCGCCGGTCTGCTCGCCAGCCCGACCATCGACCGGCGCTGGATAGAGCACGCCACCCGACGGCTCAGCGAGACCGTCGCCGCACCGATCCGGCTGAGCGGGTGCAGCGTCCGGGTGACAGCCTCCGTCGGGCTCGCGCCGGTGACCGGCCCGGCCCAACTCAGCGACGCGCTCAGCCGCGCCGACGCGGCGATGTACCAGGCGAAGAGCCTTTCCGGCCCCCGGTCGCCCCGGCAGCTCATCGACAGCGTCCGCTTGGCGGAGTGCTGACCGACCGTCCACGCGGGCTCACCGCAACTGAACCGCGACGGCCGGCACCGTCGGCGCCACACCCAGCGGGCTCGCGGCGGCACTCCTCGCCGGCCGCACCGGCGCTCAGGGCGGCCGACGCTCAGGGCCGCCGGTCGAGGGCGCGCAGCGCCACGTCGGCGAGGGTGACCAGGCCGACCGGCGACACCAGTCCCCGCACGATCCGGGCCGCCGTCGCCCGGTCGGCGGCGCTCGCGGCGAGGTCCAACGCCTGGCGGGTCCAGTCGCTGAGGTCGTCGAGCGCGCGCACCGCGAGGAACCAGGCCAGACGGGTCGCCTCGACGTCGTACGGGCCGTAGCCGGCGAGCGCGGCCTTCTCCAACTCGGCGGTGATCGGCGCGAACGCGAGCACCCCGCCGACCACGAACATCAGGTCACACTCGGGTGGGGCGAGAACCGCGTCGTCCCAGTCGATCAGCCAGACCTGGCCGCCCGGGCCGAGCAGAAGGTTGCCCAGGTGCGGATCGCCGTGGCAGACCACCGCCGCGGGCCGTGGCCGGTCGCGCTGCTCGGCGGCGAGGCGCTCGACCTCGCGGATCAGGGTGGACACCCGGTCGGCCGCCGCGGACCAGCTCGCGACCACTTCGTCGACCAGCGGATCACCGGGGTCGGCCGGGCCGCGCAGCCGCTCGGCCACGTCCCGGGTCGCGGTCACGATCGAGGGGTACGCCGCGCCACCCGCCGGCAGCAGGCGTGCCAACTCCTCGGTCACCGGCACCGCGTGTACGGCGGCCAGCACCTCGCCGTACGCGCGCCAGTGCGCCTCGGTCATCGGACCGTCGAGCGCACGCTGGTCGGAGACCCACGGCACCACCGAAAGCCGGCGGCCGTCGCGGTCGCCGCAGAGTCGGCCGTCGAGGGTCCGCAGCGGCGCCGCAATGCCGGGTACGCGCTGCGCGGCCAGATACGCCGTCACGACCAGCCCCGCTGGCGTGCCGCCCCCGCTGAGCTTGACCGCGTACCGTGCGCCGTCGGACGCCCGGGCCAGCCACAGCCGTGCGTGCTGGTCCGCTCCGTGGCTCACCTCGTCCATCGCGGACACGACGAGGCCGAAGTCGGCACGGACCCAGTCGGCGACCTGCCGCGGCACGTCCTCGATCATGCGGACACTGTGCCATCAGGCAGCTTCCCGCTGCTCGGTGGTTTCGAAGCGGGGGTGCTGGTGAGCACGGTGCGCCCGATCACGAGGTCACGGCGGTTGCTCCTGACTGTCCCAGAGCCGGCGGTACTGGTCGACCCATTCGGCGAGAGTGCGCAGCGGCGCGGGGTCGAGTCGGCAGCGCCGCCACTGCGCCTCGCGGGTACGCACGATCAGCCCGGCGCGTTCCAGCACGGTGAGGTGTTTGGAGATCGCCTGGACGCTGATCGGAAACGGTTCCGCCAACTCGTTGACCGTCGCCTCACCGGTCGCCAGTCGGACGAGGATGGCGCGGCGGGTGGGATCGGCGAGGGCGGAGAAGACGCTGCTGACCGGCTCTGCCCTCACGTCGCTTTCAACTCCCTGGTTGATAAACCGACAGGTTGAATATAAACCTCAGCGGGCTCGCGTCACACCGTTCGTCGGAAGCCGGCCGAGCTGGGCGTGATTCGGGCCGGTGCCCGGGTATGAGGTGGTGGTCACCCCGACTCGACAGTCGAGAGGAAACCGACGTGGCGAGCATCCGCGCCCTCGTACTCAACTGCACTCTGAAGCCGTCGCCGACCCCGTCCAGTTGCGACCAGCTCGGCCGGGAGGTGCTGGCCGAACTCGCCCGGCAGGGCGTGGACGGTGAACTCGTCCGGGTGGTCGACCACGACGTGCGCTTCGGGGTGTCGACGGACGAGGGCAACGGCGACGGTTGGCCCGCGATCCGCGTCAAGATCCTGACGGCCCAGGTGCTCATCATCGCCACACCCATCTGGCTCGGTCAGCCGTCCAGTGTGTGCAAGATGGTCCTCGAACGCCTCGACGCCGAACTCTCCGAGACCGACGCCGAGGGCCGGCTCCGCACCTACGGCAAAGTGGCCGGCGTCGCGGTCGTCGGCAACGAGGACGGCGCCCACCACACCATCGGCCAGGTGCAGCAGGCACTCAACGAGGTCGGCTTCAGCTGCGCCGCGGCCGGCGCGACCTACTGGGTCGGTGAGGCTCTGCACAAGGTGGACTACCGCGACGCCGGCCCCAAGCCCGACACCACCGGTCGCACCACGAAAGCGCTGGCGCTCAACAGCGCCCACCTGGCCCGACTGCTCGCCGAGCAGCCGTACCCCCCGCCGGAGGCGCAGGACGCCGGCGTCAGCCCGAGCAACGAACCGGCCTGACCCTCGAGGTCACGCCGCGCCAGCGGGCGCCGCTCGACTACCCACTTCCGGTACGACGGACCGCTGCTCACCCGGCCTGTCGAACACCACGTCAGACGGACAACGCCCCTGCTGCTCCGCCTGTCGAGCTGCCCCACACATGGGGCGGGGCCTAAGCCCGCCGCTTCGGCCGCCATGTGCCCATCCAAGGCACAGGCGCGCTCTGAGGGCACTCGGACAGGCGCAGTTTCGGGGCAGGCCGAGAGAAGCGTCTGTCGGGGCAGGCCGAGAGGCGCGCGGTCAGCGCCAGCCGTAGCCGGCGCGCAGCGCCTGCCCGACCCGGTCGAACCGGGGCCGGTCCAGCACGGCGCCCTCGCGGCGGATGCTGTCCTCGCGCATGGTGAGCACCCGGTCGAGCCGGACCCAGCTCGGCCGGTTGTCCCGGTCCCACTCGCCGGGCCCGAGCGCGAACCAGTGCCGCTGCCCGTCCCGCTCGCTCTGACTGGACAGCATCAGCCCGAACAGCGTCCGGCTGTGCCGCCCGACGACCAGCACCGGCCGGTCCTTGCCCTGCCGAGGGTCGTCCTCGTACGGCACCCAGGTCCAGACGATTTCCCCGGGGTCGGCCTGGCCGTCCCGCTCCGGGGCGTAGGTTAGCTCCCGCCGCTGCAACGCGTTCACCTGGCGGGGACGGGCCACCCGCGCGGGGGCCGGCCCGGAACGCCGGGGCGACGGGAGCACCGCGCCCACTCGGGAGATGCGTTGCGCTACGTTCCTCAACAGACCAGCCACGGTCGGCAGCCTACCGGCCCCTGCGTGGGCCGCCGGAGTCGGCGGCGCTCCGGCAGACTGGCCCGATGAGTGAGCTGCCCGACGACCTGCCGATCCTGGAGCGGCGCGCGGTGCGCGTGGTGGTCCGTGACGACACCGACCGGGTGCTGCTGTTCCACACCCGCGACCCGGACCATCCCCGACTGGGCACCTGGTGGGAGCTGCCCGGCGGCGGCATGGACCCCGGCGAGACGTACCGCGACACGGCGGTGCGGGAACTACGCGAGGAAACGGGCATCACCGTGACCCCCGACCAGGTGGGTGCGCCGACCTGGCGGCGGCGGGCGAGCTTTCTGCACCGCCAGCTGCGCCACGTCCAGGACGAGCTGATCGTCGCCGTGAAGCTAACCGGCTCCGGGCCGGACGTGGATGAGGCGAACCGGCTCGACTACGAGCGGGAGGATTACTTCGGCTTCCGCTGGTGGCCGCTGCCGGAGGTGGTGGCCAGCCGGGAACGGTTCTACCCCGGGCAGCTCCCTCAGCTGATCACGCCCTTTCTCGCCGGCCAGGCTATCGACGAACCGTTCGAGCTGTGGTCGTGAGCGGGGCCGGTGAGGATGCCGGACCGGACGGCGGCGGGCAGAGTGGGGGCATGACGACCGACCTGCACGGGCCGCTCCGGGCGTACGCCGAGCGGTTGCACGCCACGATCGGCGACCGGCACCACGTCGCCTCCCCGCTCGGGGCCTGGCTGCTGCTCGCCCTCAGCGGCGCGGCGGCCGACTCCGACCCGGCGACCGCACCCGAGACGGCGCTCAGGGCGCTTGCGGAGGCCCTCGGCACCGACCTGACCAGCGCGACCGAGGTCGCCCGCAGGCTGCTGGACGCGCCGCATCCGCTGGTCGCGTCCGCGACCGCGCTCTGGCACCTGCAGGGTCGGGGCACCGACGGGACGACCGGGTGGCGGGCCGCGCTGCCCGCGACGACCGCGGTCGGCGCGCTACCCGACCAGGCCGGGTTGGACGCCTGGGCGCGCGAGCACACCGACGGCCTGATCGAGACGTTCCCCCTGAAGGTCAGCCCCGACGTGGTCTTCGCCCTGGCCAGCGCGCTGGCCACCCGGATCTCGTGGGCCGACCCGTTCGAGGTCGCCGACGCCCGCGCGCTCGGCCCGGGCAGCCCCTGGGCACGCGGGCTGCGCCGAGTGTTGCGCAGCCCGAGCCACGGCCACCGGTGCGCCATCGTGACGACCACGCGGGCCGGTGACGTGATCGTGCACGCCGCGCCCGCCCAGGCGGCCGATGGCGCGGGGCTGGTGGTGCTCTCGGTGGCCGCCGCACCGCAGGTGCCACCGGCCGATGTGCTGACCGTCGCGTACGACCTCAGCACCGGCGCGGCCGACGGCGCTCAACCGGCTGGCAGCCGCTCCCTGTTCGACCTGCCGCTCGGTGAGACTCCGCTGTGGACGCTGAGCGAGGAGCGGGTCCGGACCCGGTCCCGTGACGGCCGCGAGGAGCGACACAACGCCGTACTCCCCTGCTGGTCGGCCCGCAGCGAGCACGACCTGAGCGCGGAGCCGCTGGGCTTCCCAGCCGCCACGGCGGCGCTGGCAGGGGCGCTGGCCCAGCCGGTGCAGGCTTTCGAGGCGCGGCAGGTGGCGATGGCCCGGTTCGGCCGGTACGGCTTCGAGGCGGCGGCGGTGACCGGCATGTTCGGGCTGACCAGCCTGCCGCCGGAGGGTGTCGCCCGCACCGCCGAGTTGCGCTTCGGCCATCCGTACGCCGTGGTGGCCGTCGCCACCGACACCCGTGCCGACGGCGCGACCGGGCCGTGGCACGGGGTGCCGGTCTTCTCCGCCTGGGTCGCCGACCCGGAGGAGTTGCCCGACTCCGCGACGTGAGCCCAGCCCTATGCGATCGGTGGGCCCGGACAGGTGAAGAACACCCGCGCCTCCCAGCCTGGGACCAGATGGCCGTGACCATCATCGACCGTCGTCCGCTGGAATTCGGTGGTGTGAATCGTGGGCAGTCCGGCGTCCATGCCACAGGCCTCGCGGGCGCTCTGTTGCGCGATCGTCAGCGCCAGATATCTGTCGACATTCTGCCCTGAGGCCAGGCGCGATCCCGGCGGGGGCGGGGTGTAGGCGGCGGCTTCCTCCTGACCACCGTCGGTCACTCCGGTGCCCACGGCAGTCGTGTCGAATGCGCCGATTCCTCCACCGCCTGGGTGGATGCGCTCGGGCGGCGGGTGATGGACGGTGACCTCAGGCCCCCAACTCCGCTCACCTCTGCGCGTGACGAGCTTCTTGAGCTTGTCCCAGATTGTCATGTCGCTCCGTTCCCGGGGAGCGTCACCGAGAAGCTGCCCGCCGCCCTCATGGCGGCGCCCATTGCATCGTAAGTCGCGGCGGTTCCCGCAGCGACGCCGCTGAGGTGGTGTCAATAGCGGAATAGCGTTGATTGGAGCGACGCGGACGCATGACCCATACGCGACAGTGCGGGATTTTGGGTGTCACGTTCGGCAGGAGCACCTACGCGCGCCTCGATCGACTCCAGATCGCCGATGTGGGGGTGTGAACCTTCCCGGACACCGCGACATCGGGGATGTCGAGTGGATCTCGCTGCGGCGTGCGAGGACTGCGGCGTGCGAGGACTGCGGCGGGCGAGGACTGCGGCGTGCGACGGGGTCAGGTTCCGTACGGGCCGGGCGGGACGGACGCGGCACCGCCCTCGCCGTCACGGGGCAGTCGCGCCACCATCTCCCGGAACTCCCGTACGGTCACCGCCTCCCGCAGGGTCGCGAAGACGGCCCCGGTGCCGGCCCGTGCGGTGGCCTGGTCCACTGCGGCACGCTGCCCGACCCGTCGAAGAAACTCCGTCGGCCCGGCGTCCGGCGGCGGGGCCGCAACAGGCCCACCGACATCCAGGCCAACACCGGTGTCCAGCCCGTCCACGCCGGGATGACCACCGATGGACAGCCCGTCCACGCCGGTATCCGGACCACCGATGGACAGCCCGTCCACACCGGGATCCGGACCACGGGGCGCGGCGGCCGGGTCAGGGGCCCAGTCCGGGCCAGCCGGGTCAGGGGCCAGGTCCCGGCCGGCCTGCGCTGCCGCATCGGGGGCCAGGTCCGGGCCGGTCAGGTAGCCGTCGACCTCGTCCGGAAGGTGCCCGGCGAGGTCGTCGGGCACGCCGCCGGTCACTCGTTCGGCCATCGTCTGAAGCACCGCGCGGGCGACAGCGGCGGCCTGCTCGATCGGCAGGCCGGACCGTCGGGACACCGCGTCGATGAAGAGCGGAAACCCACCGTAGGCGCTGTCGGTCACGCCGGGCGCTTACCCCCGGCCGGTGCCGGCAAACTGCGTCGTCAGCGCAGCAGGTCCGCCGCCACGAGGTGATCGAAGATGAGCTGGTCGACCGGCGAGGTGCGGTGTCGGTCCGCGTACCCGAGCCAGGCCATCTCGGCGATCTCGTTGGCCGGGAGCAACTGCCCCCGGTAGCCGGCCCGGTAGCAGGTCATCCGCACGATGGTGTCGGCCGCGTGCCCGTGTGCCTGAGCCGTGAACGTGCCCAGGTGCACCGCGCCCCGCATGTCCACCTCGACGCTCAACTCCTCGTCGATCTCCCGGCGCAGGGTCTCCAGGTCGGTCTCCCCCGGCTCTCTTTTGCCACCGGGCAGGTACCAGACGTCCTTGTCCCGGGATCGGGTGCTCAGCACCCGCCCGTCCTCGATGAGGATCCAGGCCACCTTGTCGATCTCGCGCATGATGCTCCTTCCGGCCGCGGGGACCGGGCACGCTACCACCCGGCAGCGCCCGAAAGCCGGCCGGCAGCAGACGAGCACCGGCCGGGACCGGGTTCAGCCGGCGTCGGGATCCGGCCCGTCGGCCAGCAGGTCGAGCAGCAGCGCGGCGGTCCAACCGAACGCCGGCGAACCCAGCCCGGCGCCGGTGTCCGGGTGGAAGTACTCGTGACAGCCGGCACCGGCCACCAGCCCGATCATCGACCGGCGCAGCCCGGCGGCCAGTTCCGGATGCCCGTGCGTGAGCAGCCCGCGCCGCACCAGCCAACCGATGTTCAGCCAGCTCGGCCCGCGCCAGTAGCGCACCGGTTCGAAGTCGGGCGCGGTCCGGTCGTGGCTGGGCAGCGGGCGCTCCATTCGCCGGGCCACCCCGAAGCGGGCCGACCGGGCCTCGACGACCAGCGCGTCGGCCTGCCGGGCGGGCAGGTCGGGCAGGATCAGCGGTGTCAGCCCGAGCACGGTCCGGGCGCGGACCAGTCGGTCGCTGCGCAGGTCACGGGGCTGGAACGTGCCGGTGCTCGGGTCGTACAGCCGTCGTACCAGTGCATCGGTGATCCGGGCCGCGCGGACCCGGTGGGGCCCAGGGTCGTCGCCGATGAGCGCGGCGATCTCGGCGAGGGCGTGTTCGGCAGCCCCGAACGCGGCGTTGAACAGCGGGCACTCCACCAGGAACGGATGATCGTCGGCCAGGTCGCGGTCGGTGTAGCCGTGGTCGCGGTAGGCCGCGACGATCGCCAGGTAGCGCGCGTAGTCCAGGTCCGTGGGGCGGTGCGCGGCGTCGGCGTGCGTGGTGTCATGCCGACGGTACGCGCGCATGACGGCCGCCTCGGCCGGGACCGCGGCCATCGGCTCGTCCCAGGCCGGGCTGTTGTCCAACCCGGACTCCCACGGGTGCACGATGCAGACCAGCCCGTCGCCGGCCACGTCCCGCCGGTCGGCCAGGTAGCGCTGCTGGGCGACCAGCGCCGGATAGAGCCGGCGCAGCGCTGCCAGGCCCGCCGGGTCGGGTGCCCGCCGGTACGCCAGCCACGCGGCGAGCGCGTGCACGGGCGGCTGGACCAGGCCGGAGGTGTCCACGGTCGGTGTGCCCTGGGCGTTGGCCGAGCGCCACATCTCCGGCCCCGGAAAGTACGCGCCGACCCGCATCGCCGGGTTGAACACGATGTGCGGCACCCGTCCGTCGGCCCACTGCGCCCGGAACAGGCTCGCCAGCTCCTGCCAGGCCCGTTCCGGGCGAGCCTGGGCCAGCCCGATCGCGATGAACGCGGAATCCCAGCTCCACTGGTGCGGGTAGAGCGTGCGCGAGGGCACCGTGTGGTCGTGCTCCCAGTTGGCGTCGAGTGTGTCGACCGCGAGTCGGCGCAGACCGGCCAGGTCGGCCGGCCCACCGATGCGGGCCGAAGCGGCACCGGCGGTCATGCGGCGGCCCGCCGGGGCAGCGCGTGTCGCAGCACCGTCGCGGCCTGCTGCAGAGCCCGGACGGGGTCGCCGCGCAGCCGGCACTCCAGCGCCAACCACCCCCGGTAGTCCAGCTCCAGCAGGGTACGCACCAGTGCCGACCAGTCCAGGTGCCCTGCGCCCGGCTGGTACCGGTTGGAGTCGCTGACCTGCACGTGCCCGAGGTACGGCGCGGCGGCGCGCAGCGCGCGGTGCATGTCGTCCTCCTCGATGTTCATGTGGAAGGTGTCGGCGACCACCCGGACCGAGGGCAGCCCGAGCGCGGCACAGAGCACGACCGCCTCGTCGAGCCGGTTGACCATGTGGTCCTCGTACCGGTTGAGGGGTTCCAGGAAAAGGGTGACCCCCTCGGCCCGGGCGTGCTCGCCCAGCTCGCCGAGGGCGTCGAGGAGCACCTGCCGGTCGCCGGCCGGCTGGCGCGGCGGCTCGAACGGCGGTAGTCGCCGGGAGAACATCCCCCAGGCGGCCGGGGTCATCGCCCCGACGCCGCCCAGCTCGGCGATCACCGAGAGCTGGGAGCGCAGGTTGCGGATCGCGTCGGCGGACCGGGCGGGGTCGAAGTCGCCGATGAAGTGGTCCATTTCGACGCAGACGGTGGGCATCACCACCCCGGCGGCGCGGGCTCGGCGCAGCTCCGGCAGCCGGCGGGCGAACGCGAGGTCACCGCGCCCGCGTAGTTCGATGCCCTGGTAGCCGAGGGCGGCCGCGAGGGCGTACTTCTGGATCAGGTTGGTGCCCGGCAGGAGTTGTTCCTGGCAGGCCAGCGCGATGGTGGTCATTTAGAACCTCAGCACGACTTGGAGGACGTCACCGGCGCCGCGGTCGAGCAGCGCGAGGGCGTCGGCGACCGCGCTGGCGTCGACGATGTGGCTGACCAGCGGCAACGGGTCGACGCTGTGCTCAGCCACCAGGTCCATGAAGGTCTGCGCCACCCGGTCCCCGGTCCACCGGCCGGCCATGCTCGGCGCGGGGGTGGGCCCGGAAACCTGGGCGGCCACCAACTGGATGCGGTTGTGGTGGAACTCCTCGCCGAGGCCGAGCGCGTCGGCCTGGCCCTGGTAGAAGCCGGCGGCCACGACCCGGCCGGCGTGTGCGGTGGATCGGATCGCCTCGTGCAGCGCCGGGTACGCACCGGACAACTCCAGGCAGACGTCCGCGCCCCGGCCATCGGTGGCCCGACGCAGCACGGCGGCGGCGGACTCGGCACCGGCGTCCACGGTGGATCGGGCGCCGTACCGGGCGGCGTGCTCCAGCCGGTCGGGCACCCGGTCGACGGCCACCACCCGTGCGCCGGAGAGCACGGCGAGTCGGGTGGCGAGCAGACCGATCACGCCCTGCCCGAAGACACCGACCCAGTCACCGAGGTGCAGGTCGGCGGCGAGCACAGCGGTCAGCGCGATGGCGCCGGGCCGGGCGAAGACCGCGGCGAGCGGGTCCAGCCCGGCGGGTAACGGACGGACCGCCCCGGCGGGAAGCACCGCCTCGGCCCGGTGCCCCCAGATGCCCCACACGAGCTGCCCCGGGTGCCGGTCGGTGATCTCCGGCGCGACCTCGACGACCTCGCCGACCTCCTCGTAGCCGAAGCCGATCAGCGGGTAGGGCACCGGGGTCTGTCGGGGCACGAACATCCGGGCGGCGTCGTCCCAGTCCTTGCTGAGCCGAGGATTGCTGCCCCGATAGAGGGTCAGCTCGGTGCCGGCGGAGATGCCCGAGTAGCAGGTGCGGACTCTGACCTGGCCGGGGCCGAGCGGATCTGGTGGGCAGGGCTCGAGGCTGATCTGTCGAGGCCCGGCGAGAGAGACAACCCAGTTGGCCATGTGTCACATCCCGGTAGCACTGGGCTCCAGGATAGCAAAAAATCGCAATATGTCTTGTCATTGATCTATCGAAGGTGTTGAATCCGGCATGTACCCTTCGAGAGGAGTGCCACCGATGTCAGCACCTCCGAGGCGGATACTCGCCACCACCCTGATCATGGCACTGGCAACGTCCACCCTGCTGGCCTGCGGCGACGACGAATCGGACAGCAACAGCAAGAAGATCACCGTGTGGAGCCTGGAAGACGTCGCCGACCGGGTCACCGCCACCAAGGCGATCATCGCCGACTTCACCGCCAAGACCGGGATCCAGGTCGACCTCGTGACCGTCAACGAGGATCAGTTCCCCTCCCTGATCGCTGCCAACGCCGCCGCCGGCGACCTGCCCGACGTGGTCGGCTCGGTCTCCCTGGCCGGCATCCGTACGCTCGCCGGAAACGAGCTGCTGCACGCCTCGGCGAACGCGGAGGTCGTCGACAAGCTGGGCCGGCAGACGTTCTCCCCCCGAGCGCTGGAGCTCACCGCCGACGACGGCAAGCAGCTCTCCGTGCCCAGCGACGGGTGGGGGCAGCTGCTCGTCTACCGCAAGGACCTGTTCGCCGCCGCCGGCCTGCCCGCCCCCGACACGTACGAGCGGATCACCGCCGCCGCGGCGAAGCTGAACACCGGCGGCGTCGCCGGGATCACCGCGGCGACCGCCCCCAGCGACGTGTTCACCCAGCAGACCTTCGAGCACCTGGCACTTGCCAACGGCTGCCAGCTCACCGACGACGCCGGGGCGGTCACCCTCGATTCACCGCAGTGCGTCGAGGCATTCCGCTTCTACGGCGACCTGATCCGCACCAGCTCGGTGAAGGGCGCGCAGGACGTGGACACCACCCGGGCCACCTACTTCGCCGGCAAGGCGGCCATGGTGATCTGGTCGCCGTTCATCCTCGACGAGCTGGCCGGGCTGCGCAACGACGCCAAACCGACCTGCCCCCAGTGCCAGGCCGACCCGGCGTTCCTGGCGAAGAACAGCGGGTTCGTCACCGCGATCAAGGGCCCGAACGGCACCGAGCCGGCACAGTACGGCGAGATCAGCTCATGGGCCGTGCTGGACGGCGCGGCGGCCGACCCCGCGAAGTCCTTCGTGGAGTACATGCTCAGCGACGGCTACCCCCGCTGGTTCGGCATGTCCCCCGAGGGCCGCTTCCCCGTACGCAAGGGCACCCAGGCCGAGCCGGAGGCGTACCTGACCCAGTGGAACACCAGCCAGGCCGGCGTGGACGCGAAGAAGCCCCTCGCCGACGTGTACGGCGACGAGGTGCTGGCCACGCTGCGCCGCAGCCCGGACACCTTCGGGCGGTGGGGGCTCAGCCAGGGGCAGGGCAAGCTGGTCGGCGCCATGCTCGGCGAGTTGCCGGTGCCCAAGGCGTTGAACGACGTCGTCTCCGGCAAGTCCGACGCGGCGGCCGCCGCCGCCCGCGCCAAGAAGGACGTCGACGCCATCAAGGCGGGCGTCAATTGACCACCACCGCACCCGGCCCCGGCCGCTCCCCCACCCGGGAGCGGCCGGCACCGGCCCGCCGCCGACCACTGACCCTGCGCCGCCGCGAATCCCGTGCCGGGCTCGCGCTGGTCGCACCGACCCTGCTCGTCACGATCGCCGTGATCGGCATCCCGATCGTGTGGACCGTGGTGCTCGCCTTCCAACGGGTCCGGCTCGCCACGCTGCGCAAGACCGGCCTGTTCGGCGAGTTCACGATGGACAACATCGACCGGGTGCTGCACACCCCCGGCTTCGCCGACACGCTGTGGGTCACCCTGATCTACAGCCTCGGCGGCACCGTCGGGTCGATCCTGCTCGGTCTGGTGGCCGCCCTGGTGGTCCGCCGGCCGTTCCGGGGCCGCACCCTGGTCCGGGCGTCCATGCTGCTGCCGTACGTGGCACCGGTGGTCGCGGTGACCTTCGTCTGGCAGGTGATGCTCGACCCGCAGCTCGGCATCGTCAACCACTGGGGTCAACGGCTGCTCGGCTGGGACGCGCCGGTGCCGTTCCTGTCCCAGGAGTCGACCGCACTGACCACGGTGATCGTGTTCGAGGCGTGGCGGTACTTCCCGTTCGCGTTCCTGTTCCTGCTGGCCCGGCTCCAGGCGGTGCCCGGCGAGTTGGAGGAGGCCGCCCGGGTCGACGGCGCCACCCCCACCCAACGGTTCCGGCACATCCTGCTGCCGCAACTGCTGCCGGTGATCGCCCTGCTGGGCGTGCTGCGCTTCATCATGACGTTCAACAAGTTCGACGACGTCTACCTGCTCACCGGTGGCGCGGCGGGCACCGAGGTGGTCAGCGTGCGGGTGTACGAGTTTCTCACCGCCCGTACCGACATCGGCGCCGCTGCCGCGCAGGCGGTCGTGCTGGCCGTGGTGCTCATCGTGTTCGTGCTGATCTATCTGCGCTTCTTCGGACGGAGGGTGAGCTGATGGACCGGGACGTCGTCGAGACGGTGAGCCTGCGGTGGCTGCGCCGCCTGGTGATCGCCGTGTTCCTGGTGGTCACCATCTTCCCGTTCTACTACATGCTGGTGCTCTCGATGCGCCCCATCGAGCGCCTGCTGCTCGACCCCGGTTCGCTGGTGGTCGGCTTCGGTGAGCTGACCGTCGCCACGTACGCCGAGGTGCTCAAGGCCACCGACGACGGCGGCCAGGGGTTCCTCACCTTCATCCGCAACAGCGGGGTGGTCGCGGTCGCGGCGACCCTGCTCACCCTGCTGGTGGCGATCCCCGGGGCGTACGCGGTGGCCCGGCTGCGGTTCTTCGGCCGGCGACAGGTCGACTTCCTGTTCCTGGCGGTCTACCTGTTCCCGTCGATCGTCATCGCGATCCCGCTGTTCGTGGTCTTCACCCGGGCCGGGCTACGCGGCTCGCTGTTCGGCCTGGTGCTGGTCTACATCTCGCAGACGCTGCCGGTCTCGGTCTACATGCTGAAGAACTACTTCGAGACCATCCCGGTCAGCCTGGAGGAGTCCGCCGCCATCGACGGCGCCGGCCGACTCGGCATCATTCGGCGGGTCAGCCTGCCGCTCGCCATGCCGTCGATCATGGCGGTCGCGCTGTACGACTTCATGATCGCTTGGAACGAGTTTCTCTTCGCCCTGCTGTTCCTGGTCGACAAGCCCGACCGGTGGACGGTGTCGTTGGGGCTGTCCCTGCTCTCCGACGGGGTGGAGGTGCCCAAGACGGTGCTGATGGCCGGGTCGGTCGTCCTCACCCTGCCGATTGTGATCCTGTTCTTCGCCAGTGAACGGCTGCTCACCGAAGGGCTGACCAGCGGCGCGGAGAAGGGATGATCGTCTCCCCCGGGTCCCCGGCCGCGGCCCCGCCGGCCCGGTTACGGTGGCCTCATGGCCAACCCGACCCGCTGGGCGACCGACACCGGTCCCGAGCACTCGCAGTGGTATATCGACCGGTTCCGGAAGCTCGCGGCCGACGGCGCGGACCTGGCCGGCGAGGCCCGACTGGTGGACACCCTGGTCGAGCCCGGCTCACGGATTCTCGACGCCGGCAGCGGCACCGGCCGCGTCGGTGCCGCGCTGGCCCAGCGCGGGCACACCGTGGTCGGGGTGGACGCCGACCCCGCGCTGGTGGCTGCCGCCCGCGCCGACCATCCCGGCCCCACGTGGCTGGTCGCCGACCTCGCCGAGTTGGACCTACCGGCGATGGGTGAGACGGAGCCGTTCGACGCGGCGGTGCTGGCCGGCAACGTGCTCGCCTTCGTCGCCGTCGGCACCGAGCCGGAGGTGCTGCGCCGGGTCGCCGGGCACCTGCGGCCCGATGGCGTGTTGGCCGTGGGCTTCGGCACCGAGCGTGGTTACCCGCTGAACGCCTTCGACGCCGACGCGGTGGCCGCCGGGCTGCGCGTGGAGCAGCGCTTCGCCACCTGGGACCTGCGCCCGTGGCGCGACGACGCCCCGTTCGCGGTCAGCGTCCTGCGCCGCCCGGCCGACTGACACCCGGCCCGGCCCCGGTCGGGCCGGTCACCCTCAGTCCGGGGCGGCGACGGCCCGCGCGGCAGCCGGGTCCAGGGTGGCGCCGGCGGGCACCAGGCTGACCAGGCCGGCCGGCAGCCGCAGCGGGTGCACATCGCGATAGCCGAGCATCGCGAGCACCTCACGGTCGGCCAGCGCGTACCGACGGCCCAGGTCGGTGACCACGGAGACCGCGCCGCCGGACGCGCCGGGCGCCGCGGCGGCCTCGACGACCGCGCCGCGACCCGGCTCCACCACCACATGGTCGGCCAGCACCGCGCCGCCGGTCGGCGCGGTCCGCGGCACGGCCGCCAGGTCCCGCAGCGGTACGCCCCAGCGCACCTCACCAACCCCACCGTCGTCGGCGATGCGGGTGCAGAGTGCCCCGTCGTCGCCGGCCGCGAGCCGGGGCGGGGTCGGTGGTGGGGCGGTCGGGCCGCTCGGGGCGAGATCGGGCACCGTGGGCAGTGCGGCGAACCGGCCCAACGTCATCGGCTCCGGCTCACCCTGCCCGGTGCGGGCCAGCAACAGCCCCGCCTGCAACTCGGAGATGCCGGCCAACCCGGCGTCGAGGGCCACCGCGTACTGCCGGCCGCCGCCGGAGTTGCTCACCAGGTAGACCGTGCCGATCGTGGCGCCCGGCACCCGAGTGGCGGGCCGGCCCAGGTCGGGCAGGTTGAGCGGGGCGAGGTCGGTGCCGGTGGGCAGCGAGTTGAGCAGGGCGGGTGCCACCGGCACCGCCTGTGCCCGGGTGGTGGCGAGGGCCGCCAGGACCCGGCTGGGATCGCGGACGAGGTAGCGCCGTTGGTGCCAGACCAGGTGCAGCCCGCCGTCGGGGTGGCGCAGCAGCAACGCGTCGTCGCCCAGCGGCCGGCCACCATCCGATTCGGTGCCGATCAGCAGCGCGGAGCGGGGCCTCTCGCCGCCCGCGCCGGTGGGGACCGTCGAGCAGACGGTCCACGCCGCGGTGGCCAGCCGGCCGGGGGCGGGCAGCGAATCGGGGGCATCGGCGATGCCCAGCGGCAGCCCGCGCGGCACGCCGTCGATCGTGCGTCGGGAGACCAGCACGGTCTTCGACCTGTCCGCGCCGACGATGAGCAGCGCCGAGGCGTAGTTGAGCACCGGGTGCAGCTTCTGCTCGCGATAGACGAACCGGGCGCCGGACTCCTTCTCCACGATCACCGCGCCCGGGTCGCGCCACCCTTTGCCGCCACCGGCGAACAGGCCGTAGAGCGCCGAGCCACCGAGCCCGATCGCCGCGACCAGCACACTGGCCAGGCCGGCGCCGGCCAGCCGCCGAAACGGCGATTGCGCGGGGTCGGTCTCCCGCATGACCAGGGCGGCGACGGCTCGCTGGACGCTGAACTGGTAGGAGTGCAGCTGGTCCTGCCGCGACGGCATGAGGTCCCTTCCGGTGGATCGGCCGGGCACAGAATATGCGTTGCGTCGATGTCCCGTGGACCCTGCGTGGCCGTCACGGGGCAACCGGTACCATCCGGGGACGAATCCGGCGGCGAGAGGGCACCCGTGGGCGCGCGTTTCGAAGAGCTGGCCTGGCGGGAGACCCCGATCGGCGCGATCAGCCTGCGCCGACGCCGGGATCTGGCACTCCAGGTCGAGGTGTACGAGGTCAAGCTCGACGACGAGTACCTGATGTCCAGCCTCTTCCCGGTCGCGGAGATCGAGCTGGCCCGGCTGGGTCTCGCCGAGGTTGCCGGTGAGTCGCTGGACGTGGTCGTCGGCGGTCTCGGGCTGGGATACACCGCCTGCGCGGCGCTCGGCGACCCGCGGGTGCGTTCGCTGCTGGTGGTGGAGGCCATCGAGGACGTGATCGACTGGCACCGTCGAGGGTTGCTGCCGTTCGCGGCGGGGCTTGCCGAGGACCCGCGGACCCGGTTCGTGCAGGCCGACTTCTTCGCGGCGGTGGCCGGCGAGATCGGCTTCGACGCCGAGGTGCCCGGGCGGCGGTTCGACGCCGTGCTGCTCGATGTCGACCATTCCCCGCGCAACGTCCTGCACCCCAGCCACGCCGCCTTCTACCCGCCGAGCGGGTTGCGCCGGCTGGCCGCCCTGCTCCGCCCGGAGGGGGTCTTCGCGCTCTGGTCGGACGACCCGCCGGACGCCGAGTTCACCGCGGCGCTCACCGAGGTGTTCGCGAGCGTGCGGGCGCACGTCGTACCGTTCGCCAACCCGCTGACCGGCGGCGAGTCCGCCAACACCGTCTATGTGGCGCGCACCGGGGGCTGAGCCCACTCGTCCCGTCGCTCGCGCATGGTGCCGGCCGGATCGGGAAGGTGGCCCGGGGGTCGCCGCCGCGGGCGCGACCGGTTACCGGAGGTGGACATGCGTGCACTGCTCTGGGTCGTCGGCGTCGTCGCCGGTGTGCTGATCCTGCTCGGGTTGCTCCTCGAAGCCGTCCGCTGGTTGATCATCATCGGGCTGATCGCGCTGGTCGTGGTGATCATTCTCGGCGTGGTCAAGGGGCGGCAGGCGATGCGTCACCAGACCCGCCGACGGTGACACGGGGCGCTCAGAACCAGTCCGCGCGCATGTCGAGGGTCGTCCGGTCCCGGCTGTCCAGCAGGTCGAACTGCGGGCCGGTACGAGGCAACTCGACCATGAAGAAGTAGCGTGCGGCCTGCCGCTTGCCGGCGTGGAACGCGTCACCGGCCCCCTCGGGCGGCAGCGCCAGCACCTGCTCCAGCCACATCCACGCGATCACCACGTGCCCGACCGCCTCCAGGTAGGTGCTGGCGTTGGCCAACGCGAGCACCGGGTCACCGTCGGCCCAGAGTCGACGGGTGACCGCGTTGACGCGGTCCACCGCAGCGGCCAGCCGGTCCGCCAGACCGGCCGCCTCGCCCCCGGTCTGCCGGGCCCGCTCGATCGTGTCCCCGATCGTCCCGGTCAGCAGGGCGAGACCCGCGCCGTCCTTCATGATCATCTTGCGCCCCAGCAGATCCAGCGCCTGGATGCCGTGGGTGCCCTCGTGGATCGGGTTGAGCCGGTTGTCCCGGTAGTGCTGCTCCACGTCGTGATCGCGGGTGTAGCCGGCACCGCCGAGCACCTGGATCGCCAGGTCGTTGGCGGCCAGGCACCACTGCGACGGCCAGCTCTTGGTGATCGGGGTGAGCACGTCCAACAGCAGGTGCGCGCGCTCGCGGTCGACGTCGGCCGGGGCGGTCCTCTGCTCGTCGAGCAGCCGCGCGCAGTAGAGCACCAGCGCCAGCGCCCCCTCCACGTAGCTCTTCTGTGCCAGCAGCATCCGCCGTACGTCGGGGTGGTCGATGATCGGCACCTGCGACGCGGTCGGGTCCTTCGCGCCGACCGGTCGGCCCTGCGGCCGCTCCTTGGCGTACGCCAGGCTCTTGAGATAGCCGGTGTAACCCAGCGCGGTGGCGCCGGCCCCGACCCCGATCCGGGCCTCGTTCATCATGTGGAACATCTGCGCCAGACCCTGATGCGGCGCGCCCACCAGGTGGCCGACCGCACCGGCGCGGCCGCCCGGGGTGTGCCCGCCGTCGCCGAAGCTGAGCAGGGTGTTGGTGGTGCCCCGGAACCCCATCTTGTGGTTGAGCCCGACCAGCACCACGTCGTTGCGGTCGCCGAGCGACCCGTCCGGGCCGACAAGCACCTTGGGCACGATGAACAGCGAGATCCCCTTCACGCCGGGCGGCCCGCCGGGGATCCGCGCCAGCACCAGGTGGACGATGTTCTCGGCCAGCTCGTGGTCGCCACCGGAGATCCACATCTTGGTGCCGAAGAGCCGGTACGAGCCGTCCGCCTGGGGCTCGGCGCGGGTGGTGATGTCGGCCAGTGAGCTGCCGGCGTGCGGCTCGGACAGGCACATGGTGCCGAAGAACCGGCCGTCCAGCATGGGCCGGACGTAGGTGTCCACCTGCTCGGCGCTGCCGTGCGCCAGCAGCAGGTTGGCGTTGCCCAGGGTGAGGAACGGGTACGCCGAGGTGGCCACGTTGGCGGCCTGGAACCAGGTGAAACAGGCCGCCGCGACAGCGTGCGGCAACTGCAGACCGCCGACTGACGCGTCCAGCCCGGCGGTGAGCAGGCCCGTCTCGGCGAAGCTGTCCAGCGCCGCGCGGACCTGCGGGATCAACCGCACCCGCTGCCCGTCGAAGGTGGGCTCGGCGAGGTCCGCGGCGCGGTTGTGCGGAGCGAACTGCTCGGTGGCGACCCGCTCGGCGAGGTCCAGGGCATCGTCGAAGGTCTCCCGGGAGTGCTCTGCGTAGCGGGGGCGCTCGACGAGCGTGGACACGCGCAGCCAGTCGTGCAGCAGGAAATCGAGGTCGCGACGGGAGAGCAGGGTGGACGGCACGGCGCTCCTCAGCGGGCACGGGGGTGGGTCGGTCCGGGGCGACGGCCCGCCGTCACCCCCGGCCCATCCTGGCGGATGGGCCTGGTGCACACCACCGGCCCGGCCGCCCTCGCCGAGCGGAAGTTGTCACACCTGCCGCCTAGAGTCACCGCCTGTGACCGCACCCGGAGACGTCCCGCCCGAGGTCCTCGACCGGTTGCGGCCCATCTGCCGCGAGCTGCCGGAGACCTACGAGGAGCCGGCCTGGGTGGGCACCCGCTGGCGGATCCGCAAGCGGACCTTCGCCCACGTGCTCACCGTCGACCCCGACCGCCAGGTGGCCCACGCCCGCGCCGCCGAGGTCGACCAGCCCGCCTGCCTGCTGACCTTCCGGTCGCCACCCGATGAGATCGCCGGGCTCCTGGGCTGCGGGCACCCCTTCTACAAACCGGAGTGGGGCCCGACCGTGATGGGCATGGTCCTGGACGCGGACACCGACTGGGACGAGGTCGCCGAGTTGCTCACCGAGAGCTACCGCATGCTGGCCCCGAAGCGGCTCGCCGCCCTGGTCGGCCCTCCGACCCCGCCGACCGCCTGAGCCCTGACGGCGGCCGGCGGTTTCGCCCGGCATGCTCCGGGGATACCGCGCTGGATGGTCGGATCCGTCGGCCACCGGCTGGAGCCGAGGACGCCGTCGGGCGGGTGAGGAGCGGGCCGATGTCCACGCTGCCCACCGAGGAGGATCCCCGGTTGGTCCCGGTTCTCAGCGAGGACCGGGTGTGCACCGGCGTGACATCCCTGCGAGGGCGGGTCTTCCTGAGCTACCCGTCGGCGGACAGGCCCGGCGTACAGGTGGTCGAGGCGCTGCCGGACGGCGGCCGCAAACCGTACCCGGATGCCGCGTGGAACGAGGCGGGCCAGTCGCCGGACGGCGCGTTCGTTCACGTCAACGGGTTACGTGCCGGGCCGGACGGCCGACTATGGATCATTGACTCGGGTGCGCCGCAGATCGGCGGCCAGCAGGTGCCGGGCGGGGCTCGGCTGATCGTGGTCCACCCGGACGGCGATCGGGTGGACCGGGTCTACCACCTTGACGAGGCGGTGCACCCGACCAGCTACGTCGACGACGTCCGATTCAACGGCGCCATCGCGTACCTCACCGACGCGGGGGCGCCCGGCCTCATCGTGCTCGAACTCGAATCGGGTCGGGCCCGGCGGGTGTTGGACGGTCATCCGAGCACGGTGGGCGGGCCGTTGGTAGCCGACGGGCGTGCGCTGCGTGATCCGGGCGGTGCTGAGGTGCACGTGCACGCCGACCAACTGGAGGTGTCGCCCGACGGCCGCTGGCTCTACTACCAACCGGCCTCCGGCGGCATGTCCCGGATCGCCACCCGCTGGTTGGACGACCCGTCGGTGTCCACGGATGAGATGGCCCGGCGGGTCGAACGGTGGTGTGACACACCCAGCACCGGCGGCACGGCGATCGACGCCACCGGCACCATCTACCTGAGCGACGTGGAACGTCGGCGTGTCCTCGCCCTCGCACCGGACCGCAGCGTGCGCATCCTCGTCGCCGACCCCCGGCTGGCCTGGGTGGACGCGATGTGGCTCGATGCCGATGCCCAGCTCTGGATGCCGGCAGCCCAGCTGCACCTGACCGCCGGGCTCAACGGTGGGCAGTCGGCGGTCGACTACCCGATCCAGATCTATCGAATGCCGGTCGACGCCGAGCCGCCCCCACTGGACCGTGCCTGATCTCCGGGTTGTCGCAGGTGGGCGCTAGGGTCCCGGTCATGGCTGATTTCGTGCTGGTGGCGGGTGCGTGGCTGGGGTCGTGGGCATGGGACGAGGTGGTGCCGCCGCTGCGCGCGGCCGGCCACGGCGCCCATCCGCTGTCCCTCTCCGGTCTCGCCGAGAAGCGGAGCGCGCCCGCCGGGCAGCAGACCCACGTGCAGGACATTGTCGATGAGATCGAGCGGCGCGATCTGCGCGACGTGGTGCTGGTCGGGCACAGCTATGCGGGCATCCCGGTGGGTCAGGCCGCCGAGCGCATCGGCGACCGGTTGACCCGGGTGGTCTTCGTCGACTCGGAGGTGCCGGTCGACGGCGGGTCGTTCGCGTCCGGCTGGTGGCAGGGCTCCGCGGCGTTCGAGGCGCTGATCGCCGACAACGGCGGCGACTGGCCGCCCCTCGGCGCGGCCGACCTCGACGGTCAGGGGCTCACCGATGCACAGATCGCCCGCCTGATCGAGGACTCCACCCCGCACCCGGGCGCAACGCTGACCGAGCCGGCCGTGCTGACCCGGCCGCTGGGCGAGCTGCCGGCGACGTACGTCAAGTGCCTGCTCGACGGGCCCGAGCCCAACGAGACCGTGGCCAAGCTGCTGACCAGCGAGCAGTGGCGGCTTGTCACCATGGCCACCGGCCACTGGCCGATGTTCTCCCAGCCCACTGAGCTGGCCCGGCTGCTGCTGGCGGAGGCCGGCTGAGTTGCGGCCGAGCGCCGGCCACCTCGATCCGCTTCGCGGCTCAGGTGGCCGGCTCGTCGATGGTGGCGATGTGCCGTATCGGCGACGCGAGCAACCAGAGCACGGCGAGCACGCCCCCCAGACCGGCGATGACCAGGGTCGGCCGCAGCCCGATGGTGGTGCCCAACGCACCACCGACCAGCGCGCCGAGCGGTCGGATGCCGTAGTTGACGGCGCTGTACGCACCGGCGCGCCGGCCCCGCGCGTCGTCGGGTGTCACCGCGGTGATGAGGGCGTTCAGGTTGACGTCCATCAGCATCACCCCGACGCTGGAGACCAGCTCGATGGCCGCCAACATGGCCACCTTCGTCCAGGTCGGGCCGGACACCGCCGCGGTCAGCGCCAGGGGCGCAGGAAAGAGCACCACGCCGATCATGGCGGTACGGCCCAACCCGATGGCGCGCGAGATCCGTGGGGCCAGCGCCGCGCCGGCCAGGCCTCCGAGCGCGCCGAAGCCGAAGGCGATGCCGATGGCGCCGGCTGACAGGTCGAGTTCACGGCTGGCGTAGAGCACCAGCAGGGCGGTGGCGATGAAGGTGAAGAAGTTGACAGTGCTGGTGCAGCCGAGGGCGGCGCGCAGCACCGGGTGCCGGAGCACCAGCACGAGCCCTTCGCGGACCAGGCCCATGGTGGACGACCGGCGCGGCGGTGGAGGCGACTCGGTCACCGGGATGCGGCTGAGCAACAGCGCGGAGCCCAGGAAGGACACCGCGTTGACGACGATCGCGACCGGCGCGGTGAACGCCTGGACCAGTCCCCCACCGACGGCCGGGCCGGCGATGAACGACAGGGACCGGCTCATGCTCAACTTGCTGGTCGCGTCCACGTAGGACGATCGCGGCACCAGGGCCACGAAGAACGCCTGATGCGCCATGGCGAACAGCACCGCCCCGGCGCCGGTGAGCAGTGCCACCAGGTAGAGCTGCGTGAGGGTCACCGCGTCGAACAGGTAGGCCACCGGCAGGCTGAGCAGCACCGCCGCGCGGATCAGGTCGGCGATGATCAGGAGCCGCCGCTTGTGGGTGCGCTGGTCCACCCAGGCGCCGAGGAACAGGCCCAGCAGGTTGGGCAGCCAGATCAGCGCGGTGAGGACGCTGACCTGCACCGGCGTCGCGGTGAGCAGGGAGACGGCGATCAGTGGCAGGGCCAGTTCGCCGATCCGGTCACCGAACTGGGCGATCGTCTGGCCGGACCAGAAGGTGCGGAACCGCCGGTCCCGGTGCAATGCCAACGGGGGCGCGGTGGCGGTGGCGGTCATGACGCGGCCGGCTCGTCGCCGGGCTCGGGCAGGAGGTAGCGCAGCATCCGGACGCGCCGCGCCTCGGCCGGTGACGCGTCCTCGTCGTCCTTGCGCCGCACGTACGGGGCGAGCAGTTCCTCGACCGCGGCCTCCAGTTGCCGCAGCTCGTCGGGGGTGGCCACGAACTGGGTGTCGGCCACCCCGGCCAGCCCGCGCCACTGCGCGTCCAGCCGGGGTTCGTCGTGCAGCAGCCACTGCTGCGGCACCTCGGCGGAGCGGGCGAACATCTCGCCGCGCAGCTGACGGGCCGCGGCCTGCCCCTCGGCGTCGTCGGGCAGCGTGAAGCGGAAGCCCCGGGCGGCCGCCTGCCACCAGCGTTCGCGCTTGCTGGTGGTGCCCTCCGCGTCGGTGACCAGGCCGAAGGTCGCGAGGTGCCGCAGGTGCCAGCTGACCACCGACGGTGTGGCACCGACGTGTGGCGAGAGGCCGGTGGCGGTGGCCGGGCCGTGTCGCTGGAGGCGGTCGAGGATGGCCAGCCGGACCGGGTGGGCCAACGCCCGCAGCGCCTGCGGCTCGGTGATCTCGAAATCCCCGTACGGGTTCTTGAGAGACATGTCTCGAAAGTAGTCTCTCAGATCGCGGCGGGCAACCCCGGGCCGCTCCGGGGTGCCACGATGATCAGGCGATCCCCAACCGCGCCAGCGGCTCGACCAGCTCACGCTCCTCGTAGCTGAGGTGCGACAGCAGGGCGTCGGTCAGCAGGTCCACCGCTGCCCGCAGCTCGGTCAGGCCGTCCGGGGATCCGACGTACGCGACCAGTGCCTGGTCGACGCCCTCCAGCACGTCGTGGATGACGTGGTGTTCCTGCTCCAGCCGGTCGACGACCGGGCCGAGCCGGGGATCACGCGACCGCAGCCGGGGAAAGAGCGACTGGTCCTCGATCGTGTGGTGGGTGGTGACGATGCGGCAGTACGACTCGCAGTAGACGCCGAGCGTCCACCGGTTCTGCCGCATGGTCATCGTGTTGATGTGGGACCGGGCCGCACCGGCGTCGATCTCGCCGGCCGCCACCTGCTCGATCAGGTCGTGGATCTGAGCCAGCTCGGCGCGCAGGCCGTCGTGGATCTGCACCAGGTGCGCACCGGTGGCCTGCTCGTGCGGGGTGTAGGTGCGGTCCGGGTCGGGCGTCGGCCCGGTCGGCCGTGCCGACTCGTCCCAGACCTGCTGGTCGCTGCGCCGCACACCGTCGTCGGGGGTCGGCACCACGGCGAACGCGCCGCCGGTCACGGTCGCGCGGCTCGGCCGCACCGGCGGCGCAGCCACCGGCTCCGGCTCCGGCTCCAGCTCCGGCTCTGGTGCCGGCGTACTCTCCGGTGCCGCAGCTCGGTCGCGCTCGGCCGCCACCAGCTCGCGGACGGCGGGGGCCACCTCGCCAGCGAACCGGCGCAGGTCGTCGGGGTCGTCGCTGCCGAGGATGAAGGTGCTGACGCCCTCCCCCAGCGCCAGCTCGGCCAACTCCTGCACCCACTGGTCGGCGGGCCCGTTCAGCGTGCCACTCCCGACGGCCGAGAACTGGCCGGAGATGTTGAGCAGCCGGCGCACGTCCTGGGGTGAGCGGCCGGCCTGCTGGGCGGCATCGTCGATGATCGCGTTGCCCTTGGCCAGGTCACCGGGCTGGAGGTAGCCCAGTGAGGGCAACCAGCCGTCGGCCCGGCGACCGGTGAGCTGGAGCATCCGAGGCTTGTACGCGCCCAGCCAGATCGGCACCGCGTGCGCCGGAGCGGGGCCGCGCTTGGCGCCCATCACCTGGTAGAACTCGCCGTCGACACGAACCCCACCACGCGTTTCGGCGTCCCAGAGCTGGCGGATGACCTCGATGGCCTCCTCCAACGCTCGTACGCCCTGCCCGGGGGTCAACCGTCGGCCACCCATCGCCTCGATGGCATCCCAGAACGCTCCCGCGCCGAGGCCGAGGCTGACCCGGCCACCGCTGAGCAGGTCCAGGCTGGCCACGCTGCGGGCGAGCACCGCCGGCGGGCGCAGCGGCAGGTTCGTCACGTTCGCCGCCACGTGCACACGGCTGGTCCGGGCAGCGACGAAGCTCAGCAACGTCCAGGTGTCGAGGAACGCCGGCTGGTACGGGTGGTCCTGGAAGGTGACCAGGTCGAGCCCGACCTGCTCGGCCAGGACGGCGACGCCGACCGTGCGGTCCGGATTGTCACCGCTGGGGGTGACGAAGGATCCGAAGACCAGGTCATGGCCGTAGTCGCTCATCTGCGAGCCTCCCGATTCACGCGACGCCTCGGGCGATGCGTCATGACCTCAACCTTATGCCATACAGAACATCTGCTGCCAACAAGGTCTGAGTCACTGCGCTACTGTCGGGGGATGACGGGTGCCACACACCGGCGGGACCGGCCCGATCCGCTCGACGACGACCTGGGCTGGATGCTCGGGATCGTCTTCCGGGGCTACGTCCGGGCGGCCGAGCACGCGCTCACCGACTTCCCCGGCGGTCCGCGCGGCTACCAGTTGCTCACCGCAGCGATCAACGGGCCAGCCCGCAACCAGGGTGCGATCGCCGAGGAACTCGGCATCGACCGCACCGTCCTCACGTACCTGATCGACGACCTGGAGCAGCCCGGGTTCGTCGCCCGTCGGGCGGACCCGGCCGACCGGCGAAACCGGCTCATCGACGTCACCGACGCCGGCCGCGCCGCGTGGGAGCAGCGGCGGTCGGCACTACGGCAGGTCGAGTCCCACCTGCTGGGGGCGCTCGCGCCAGCCGAGTCGGCGACGCTACGGGCACTCCTGCAGCAGGTCGCCTGCTCGGCCCAGGCGGTGGACCCGTTGCGTGACCTCTGCGAGGTTGTGGCGCAGGTGCAGCCCACTGCGGCACCGGCGGTGCCCGCCCCGAGCCGCGCTGACGCCGCAGCCGTGGGCGGCGGGCGGACGGCCACTCCCCGAGCCCGTCGCCGCAGCACCGACTGAAACCGGGCCACGGGCCCACGGCGGCCGGAGACGACGCGGGTCCGCCGGCACCGCCCGACCGTCGTACGTCGAGCGGTGGCGGCGGACCCGCTGTGCCGCCGGGTCAGCGCACGTGCACGAACACCGGGTTCGAGTAGAACCACAGGTCGTCCCACGGGCTCTCCAGCCCGTCGGCGAGCGGCTCGGCCTCGTCGGTGCTGGTGCCCCGCACCCGCGCGTAGGTGTCGGCCTCGACATTGCGCAACGTGTGCCGGATGACGAGGTCCTCCCCCTGCCGACGCCAGTCGCGCGGGCCGAACCGGGCCACCACTGTGGTGGTGGGATTGGTGTCGGCGTCCAGGCTCGCGCTCGGGCCGGTGATCTGGCCGACGATCAGGTCGACCCGGCGGACCTCGGGACGGTCACCGTTCGCGTTCACACCGTTCAGCGGACGGAACTTGATCTCGATCTCGACATCGGTGCGGCTGCGACGGCTGACCGTGATGGTCTCGCCCACCTCGGCGGTCTTGCCCTGGGACGTGGCGGTGACGTCGAGGTTGCGGATCAGGTCACCGGTGGTGACCCAGATCCGGCCGTTGCGCAGGCCGTCCATGATGTCGCCGTAGTCCTGGCGGGCGTGCACGTACGTCTTGCTGTACTCGCCCGGCCAGAAGTCCGAGCCGCCACGGGTCCAGTGCACGTGCGAGTCCGAGGTCGCGGTGATCCACCAGCGCCGACCCTCGCCGAGAAGCGAATCCCACAGCCCACCGACCCGCGCGGTCATCTGGTCGAAGCCGCCGTAGGTGGGGTGGTTGCCGTACCCGCCCCGCTTGCCACCGTTGAGCGGGCCGGCCTGGTGGCCGGGCGCCCCCTCGAAGCCGACGTAGACGTCCGGCGCGGCGTTGTTGCCGTTGCGGAACTCGCGCGGGGTGTCCTGGCCATACACGCCGAGACCGGGCGCCGAGCGGGACGCGTGGTGGGCGATCACCAGCGGCTTGTGCGGCATGCCCCGGGCGACCTTGAGGAACTCCACCATCCTGGCCTCGGTGTCCCGGGCCGGGTCGGTGGGGAACGCGTCGTACTTCGCGAACCGGCTCTCCAGCTCGAAGAGCTGCTTCGCCTCGTCGTCGTGGCGCGGGATCATCAGCGTGTGGTGGTCCAGCGACGGCGCGTCGAACTCCATGCCCCAGAACTGGAGCACCTCGGGGACCAGCTTGCGCGAGCGCAGCAGATCGGGGTACGCCTGCTCGATGTTCACCTTCGAGTGGGTCGGTCCACCGTGGTCGGTGCACATCGCCCAGGTCAGACCGAAGTTCTTCGCCATGATGGCGTTGGTGACGATCGGGTAGACCGCGTCCGCGCCCTTGTGGAAGACGATCGGGGACTTCGTGGTGTCGAACTCCCCGCTGTACTCGGAGTGGACGTGGTGGTCACCCGCGCGCCACACCCGGTTCTTGGAGCTGCCCCGGTCGCTCTTGTCGTCACCCGGCCGGCGGTCCTCGTCCGCCCACGCCGCGCTGGCACCGACCAGCGGGCTGGCCGCAGCCAACGTCGCGCCGACGCCGGCGTACTTGACCAGCTTGCGCCGCGACAGCTGCGCGTGCTCGGTCTCTTCGGGTTGTGTGTCTCTCACGTGAGAGCCTCTCCTCGATCAAGCGAATGCTCTTTCGATCAAGGAGCCTTGAAGAGAGCGGTGAACACCCGTCGTACGGGACGCGTGTCCACGGTGAACACCCTGCCCCGACCTCCCGACGGGCCTGGCCACAGGCAGCAGCGGGTCACACCTCGACCGCGTGGAGTGCCCGATCGAAGCCGAGCCCGCCGAACTGTCTCGGGGATCGCCAGTCGGTGGGGATTCGCCAGCCACAGCAGGTTCACCGCCCGGTACCACGCCAGCTACGGGGTGCCGCCGCGCGAGACGCTGCACGCCTGAGGCGGGATCCCTCTGGCACGGCGTCCACCGGCGTTCATCGGAGGGCGCGGGCGAGGCGTCGGACGGCCTCGTCCATGAGCTCGGGTGCGGCGGCGGCGTAGGTGAGGCGCAGGTGCGGGGCCGGGGGTTCGGCGGCGTACCAGGGGCTGCCGGGGAAGACGATGACGCCTTCGGCGGCTGCGGCGGCGGCCAGTGCCACGTCGTCGGTGCCGTCGGCGAGACGGATCCAGAGGTGCATGCCGCCGCGCGGAATCGACTGTGGGGCAAGGCTTGGCAGATGCCGGCGCAGTGCGGTCAGCAGCGCCTCGCGGCGTGTCCGGAGCGCGGTGCTCAGTGCCCGGCGATGCCGCGACCACGCCGGAGAAGTGAGAAATTCGATCGCCGCCTGTTGCAACGGACCGGCGACGAAGAAGTCGTCGAGCAGCCGGGCGGCGCGCAGTCGCGCTCCGGCCGGGCCACGGGCACCGATGGCGGCGACGCGCAGCCCGGGGGCGGTCGACTTGCTCAGTGAGCGCAGGTAGATGACGTGCCCGTCGGGATCATCGCTGGCCAGTGGTGGCGGGGCCTGGCCATCGATGGTGAGGTCCCGGGCGTAGTCGTCCTCGATCAGGAACGCCCCGGCGTCGCGTACCGCCTCGGCGACCTGCGCCCGGCGGTGATCCGCGAGTGTCGCGCCGTGGGGGTTGGCGTGCAGCGGCTGACAGTAGAAGAGCCGGGCGCCGGTGCGGGCGAACGCGGCGGCGAGTTGGTCGGGGCGTACCCCATCGGCATCGGCCGGCACGGGCACCACCCGCAGTCCGGCCGCCCGGGCCGCGGCCAACGCGCCCAGGTAGGTCGGTGACTCGACGAGCAGGGCGTCGCCGGGCGCGGTGAGCGCGCGCAACGCGGACGACAGTGCGGCCTGCCCGCCGGGACAGATCACCAGGTCCTCGGCGTGCAGCCCCGCCCCGGCCTCGCGGGCGAACCAGGCGCGCAGATCCGCACGCCCCTCGACCGGCCCACGCTGCCAGCTTGCGGGCTGGCGGGCGGCTCGGGTGAGGGCGGCGCCGAGCGCGGCGGCAGGCTGCAGGTCCGCGTCGAGGTAGCCGCCGGACAGCGGGATCGCTCCCGCGGGCGTGAGCGCCAACAGTGCCTGCATCTCATCCTGACCAGACCGGCGAGGTCCGAGCGCGACGGTCTGCCAGGACAGATCGGGTACGCCCCGCTCGTCCGGCCGGGCGGCCACGAAGGTGCCTCTGCCAGGTCGCGCCTCGATCAGCCCCTGGGCCACCAACTGACGGATCGCCTCGGCGACGGTGACCGGCGAGGCCTGGTGGCGAGCGGTCAGCTCGCGTACCGAGGGCAGCCGGGCGCCGGGACCGGCGGCGGCCACGAGTCCGCGTAGATCTTGGATAACGCGTCCGGCTGCGTTACCGTTTTCCATGAGAGCCAACAATAGCGCTACTGCCTCGACTGCGGTAACAGCGGATCGGTTGGTCGGGCTCAGCCTCGGCGCCCTGGGCGTGCTCGCCTTCAGCCTGTCGCTTCCGGCCACCCGCATCGCCGTGCAGCAGCTCGACCCGTGGTTCGTCGCCTTCGGCCGGGCCGTCGGCGCGGGGTTGCTGGCATGGGCGTACCTCCGTCTCACCGGCGCACCGCGACCCACCCGCGGTCAGTGGCGTCGACTGCCGATCGTCGCCCTCGGCGTCATCGTCGGCTTTCCCTTGTTCACCTCGCTGGCGCTACTCACACAGACCTCCGCGCACGGCGCGGTCGTCATCGCCGCGCTGCCCGCGATGACCGCCGTGTTCGCCGTGCTGCGGGCCGGCGAACGCCCACCGCCGCTGTTCTGGGTCGCGAGCGTCGGCGGACTGCTGGCGGTGCTCACCTTCCTCGGCGCCAGTGGCGCGGTACGCGGGACTCTCACTCTGCCCGACCTGTTCCTGCTCGCGGCGGTCGTGCTCTGCGGTCTGGGCTACGCCGAGGGGGGCGCGCTCGCCCGTGAGTTGGGCGGTGCGCGGACGATCTGCTGGGCTCTGCTGCTCGCCCTGCCGGCCACCGTCCCCGTCACGGTCGTCGCCGTTGTCGCCAATCCTCCGCACGCCGACGCTTTCACCTGGTCGGCGTTCGGCTATCTCACCGGGGTCTCGATGTTCCTGGGCTTCTTCGCCTGGTACGCGGGCCTGGCCCGAGGCGGCATTGCGCAGGTGGGCCAGGTTCAGCTCGTGCAGCCAGTGCTGACCCTGGGGTGGTCGGCGCTGCTGCTGGGCGAGGCGGTCACTCCTGCCTCGATCGCGGCGGCGCTGGTGGTGCTGGGGTGCGTCGTGCTGACCCAGCGCACCCGCCGGAGTCCGCGGCCGGCCGCAGCGCGGCACGAGGCCGGAGCAGGCGTGCCCTAGGCCCGATCGCGCTCGTGGAGGTCGCGGGCGGTCTGCAACTCGGGCACCGAGGCCTCCAGCAGGTCGGCGAGGCCACGAAGCTGCTCGGCGACCCGGGTGCCGAGGGGGGTGAGCGAGTATTCGACGCGCGGTGGGATCGCGGTGAGCACCTCGCGGGTGAGCATGCCGTCACGTTCGAGGGTCTGCAGGGTCTGGGAGAGCATCCGCTCGCTGACCCCGTCGACGCGGCGACGCAGCGCGTTGAACCGGTAGCGACCCTCGCCGAGCGCCAGCAGAACCAGCGAGGCCCACTTCGAGGTGACGTCCTCGAAGGCGGCACGGGAGGTGCAGCCCCGCGCGAAGACATCGCTGACCAATTCCTGGGTAGGCCCCGCCGGGTCCTGGGCCGGCATGTCGCTCACCTCACCAGCCTACCCGATGGTTACGCCACAACATGTGCTGTAGATTCGTAAGTGCCTGCAGTTCCGCCACTGTCCTATCGGAGGTTCCCATGCCCACCTACGCCGTCACCGGTGCCACCGGCCGGCTGGGCCGCCTGGTGATCGAGCAGCTGCTCGACACCGGCGTGCCCGCCGCTGAGATCGCCGCCATCGTCCGCAGCCCGGAGAAGGCCGCCCACCTGGCCGCGCGCGGGGTCGAGATCCGCAAGGCCACCTACGACGACCCGTCGACGCTGCCCGGCGCCGTGGCCGGCGTACGCCGCCTGCTGCTCATCTCCGGCGACACTCCCGGTCAGCGCGTCGCGCAGCACACCGCGGTCATCGACGCGGCCAAGCTCGCCGGGGTCGAGCGTCTGATCTACACCAGCATCCTGAACGCCGACACCACCACGAACCCCCTCGCGCCGGAGCACAAGGCCACCGAGGAGGTCCTCGCCGCGTCGGGTCTGACCTACACCGTGCTGCGCAACGGCTGGTACACCGAGAACTACACCGACCAGCTGCCGCAGTACCTACGGTCCGGCACGATCCTCGGCGCCACCGGGGGCAGCAAGGTCTCCGCCGCCACGCGGGCCGACTACGCCGCCGCCGCCGTCGCGGCACTGACCCGCGAGGAGGACGGCAACGCCGTCTACGAGCTGGGCGGCACCGCGTTCACCTTCGACGAACTGGCCAAGGCCGTCTCCGAGGTCACCGGCACCACCGTCGTCCACCAGGACCTGTCGGCCGCCGACCTGGCCTCGGCCCTGGAGAACGTCGGCCTCGACGCGGGCACCGCCGGGTTCGTCGCCGCGCTCGACCACTCGATCGCCATCGGTGAGCTGGTGACCGACAGCGATGACCTCAGCCGGCTGATCGGCCGGCCGAGCATTCCGCTGCACGACGCCGTCCGGGCCGCCCACGCCTGACCGGCCGTCGCCCGGGCCGATCCCGGGCGGGGGAACGACCGGCCGCGGGCGGCTACTCCGCCTCGTCTTCCTGTTCGGTGAGCTCGGCCAACACGTCGGCCGCGTCCCGGTTTCCCCCGTCGGCGAGCCGTCGAAGTTCGCCGACGTCCGCCCGCTCGGCTGCCAACTCGACGAGCTGGTCAGCCGCGTCCCGGTCGCCCCGGTCGGCGAGACGCCGCAACTCGTTCATGTCGCCGAGTTCAGTGGCCAGCTCGACCAGTTGGGCCGCCGCGTCGGCGTTGCCGCTCTCGGCGAGCTGGCGCAGCTCCGCCAGATCGCCCTGCTCACCCGCGAGTTCGACAAGCTGGTCGACTGCGTCCCGGTCACCGTTCGCGGCCCGTTCCCGCAGACCGGCAGGATCAGAATCTGACATCGGACACCTCTCAGCAGCTGACGCGCGACCGTGCCGCCGCTCGTCGGCCGATCCCGCTCACCACCGAAAACCTAGCCAGCCGGCGCCACGCCGGGTGAGGGAACGGCTGACACGCCGGTGCGCCGATCCGGTCAGCCCGCCTCGGACGGCTCGGCGAGCAGCAGACCGGTCAGCAGACTGCGCAGGGTCCGCTCAAAGAGATCCGTCCGGGGCGCCGGTGCGGCGGGCTGACTGAACGCCGCGACGAGGTGCGGGTACGCCGCGAGGTCGACCCCGGCGAAGCTGAGCGCCCCGGAGGCGGCCTCGCTGCGGGCGAAGAGGCTCACCACGCCGGTCATCATCGCGATCGCCTCGAATTTGGCGGGGACGGCGCAGCGCACGGGCTCCAGGACCCGAATGCAGTTGTCGAACCAGGCCAGGCTCTCGGGGCCGATGCCGGAGGTCCGGTGACTCACGTCGAGCAACCACGGGTGGGTGCGGTGCAGCGCCAACTGCCGACGGGCCAACAGCATCATCGTGTCCAACCAGTCGCCCTTTGCCTGCGGGTACGGCCGCAACTCCCCCACGACCCGGTCGGTCATCAGGTCCAGGAGATCGTCCCGGGACGACAGGTACCGGTAGAGGGATCCGGCGCCGGTACCGAGCGCGTTGGCGACGGCGCGCATCGACACCGCGGCGATCCCTTCGGTGTCCGCGAGGGCGATGGCGGCCACGACGATGGCGTCCCGACTGTGCGCCGGGGCAGGGCCACGGCTGCCGCGTTCGGGCCTGCTCCAGATCGGCTGCCGAGCGGAGTCGCCGTCGCCAGCTCTCGTGGATGCGTCACTCACCGATCTACTGTAAACTGCAAACGGCGTTCGCAGTTGTTGTCGTCACCGGAAGGGCAGGCCGATCATGGAGCGGATCAGGGCACGGGACGGCGCGACCATCGTGCTGCACTCCACGGGAAGTGGGCCCGGCATCGTCGTGGTGCACGGCGGCGGCGTCACCATCGACGTCTACCGCCGGCTGGCGACATCGCTCGCCGACCGATTCACCGTGCACCTGTACAACCGACGGGGACGGGCCGACGCACCACCCAGGTCGCTGCCCTACACCTTCGATCAGGACATCGACGACCTCGCCGTGGTGCTGGAGCACACCGGGTCCGGCAACGTCATCGGCCACAGCTCCGGCGGGTTCATCGCGCTCCAGGCTGCGCTCCGGCTGCCGATCACCCGACTCGCCCTCTACGACGCCGCGGTCTCCATCGACGGCGGCTCACCGTCGGCGTGGCTCGCACCCGCCCGTGCGGCACTGCGGGCCGGTGACATCGCCCGGGGCCTCGCCATCACGGTCGCTGGAATCAACCCACAGATGGCAGCGGGGAAGCTCCCGCTCGGCGTACGGATCGCGATCATTCGCGCGTTCATGCGTACCCCGATCGGCCGGACGATGGGTGATCTGCTGCCGATGACGCTGGACGAAACCGCCCTGATCCTGGCGCACGACGGCCCGGCCAGCCAATGGGCAGGGGTGACCGCCGAGGTGCTGTTGGCCTGCGGCGCCGACGGCCCGCCCTACTATGTCGACCTGAACGAAGCGCTGGCCCGTGCGCTGCCGCGAGCCCGGACGCTGACGATTGCACGCAGCGGCCACGACGCCATCAACCGGGCGTACCCGAGGATGGTCGACCCGCTCGCCTCCTTCTTCGCGGCACCGGTGACGCCGGAGCGGACGAGCCACGCCTGAGCGGGTCGCGCGGTCGTCCACGGTCAATGATCTTGGCTAGGCTGATGGGCATGCCCGCACGCCACCCGCACCGCCACGACGACGGCCGGAGGTGGGCCCACGCGGCGGCCCCGGCACACCCGATCGAGCCGGCCGACTGGTGAGTGGCGCACTCGTTCCCGCCCAGCGAGGTGAGCCGACCCCACCCGCGCACCACCGGTCCAGTTGGGCTGACCACTGCGCCCGCCTCGCCCGGTCGCGCCCCTTCGAGATCGTCATCGTCGTGGTCATCCTCGCCAACGGGGTGGTGCTCGGCCTGGAGACGTACGACGATCTGCTCCCGGCCGGCGGGGCACTGCACTGGCTGGAGTTGTTCTTCCGCGCCGTCTTCGTCGTCGAGATCGCCGTCCGGCTGGCGGCCTACGGCAAGCGCCCGCAGGACTTTTTCCGGCACGGCTGGAACGTCTTCGACTTCGTGGCGATCGCGGCGATCTTCATTCCGGGCCTGCACGGCGATCCGGCGCTGCTGCGCGTCGTGCGGGTCGCCCGCATGGTTCGGCTGGTGCGGTTCTCGCCGGGCCTGCGGACCATCGTCTCCGCACTGTGGCGCAGCCTGCCGGGCGTCGGCGGTTTCCTCGCCCTCGCCGTCGTGACGCTCTACGTGTACGGCATGGCCGGTTGGCTGATCTTCGGGAGCACCTACCCGGAGGAGTACGGCGACATCGGCCGATCCCTGCTGACACTGTTCGTGCTGCTGTCGCTGGAGACGCTGCCGGGCCTCATCGAACAGGGCCTGGCGATCTCGCCGTGGACGCTGCTCTACTACGTCAGCTATGTGATCATCACCGTCAATCTGCTGCTCAACATCCTCATCGCGGTCATCGTCAACTCGATGGAGGAAGCACGCCGGTTGGAGATGACCGAGCGACTCGCGCCCGGGTACGACGAGGACGGCGACGGCGTACCGGACGAGGTGGACCGCATCGCGCTGACCCAACGGCTGGACGACCTGCGAGCGGTCGTCGCCGCGTTGGAACGGGAGCTGCGCATCGACCGGGAGGACGGGTACGGCCGACCCCACCGGGAGGGCACCCGCACCGGACGGTAATCCGATGCTCGCACTGTGTCCTCCCGTTCGGATAGTCTCGACGGCGGTCCCACCGGTCCGGCTGAAGGGGCACCCGCATGACGGCCAGTGTCGACAATGCCCAGCCCAACACGGCTTTATCGGACACGCTCGGCACGGTGATCGACGACGTGATCCGCCCGCAGGCCGCGATCGTCGACCGGGACGCGGCCTTCCCCCGCCAGGGTGTCGACGCCCTCGCCGCGGCCGGCCTGCTCGGCCTGGCCTCCTCGACCGAGGTCGGAGGCGGCGGCCAGGGCATGCGAGCGGTCGCCGACGTCATCGAGCGGCTGGCCGCCGAGTGTGGGTCCACGGCCATGGTGGTGCTCATGCACTACGCCGCGACCGCCGTGATCGAGGCGCACGGCCCGCGCGAGGTCCGCGCGGCCATTGCCACCGGCGGTCATCTCACCACGTTGGCATTCTCCGAGTACGGTTCGCGCAGCCACTTCTGGTCGCCGACCGGCACCGCGACAGCCACCGACGACGGCACTGTCCGCCTCGACGCCCGCAAGAGCTGGGTCACCTCGGCCGGTGAGGTCAACAGCTACGTCTGGTCGAGCCTCCCGCTGTCCCGCGATGCCGGTCCGATGACGCTGTGGCTCGTGCCGGCCGACAGCGCCGGCCTGAGCGTGACCGGCGACTTCGACGGGCTCGGCCTGCGCGGTAACGGCTCCCGGCCGATGACCGCCGATGGGCTCCGGGTCCCGTCGGCCGCGATGATGGCCGCCGACGGCGCCGGGCTCGACACCGCGCTCGGTGTGGTCCTCCCCTGGTTCCTGGTGCTCAACGCCGCGTTCTGTCTCGGCCTCGCCGACAGCGCGGTCGCCGAGACCGGCCGACATCTCACCAGGACCACGCTCGCGCACACCGGCGCCGCCCTTCGCGACGCGCCCGTCACTCGACGGGACTTCGCCCGACTGATGATCCGCACCGACGCTCTGCGCGCCTTCCTGGGCGACACCCTCACCGCGCTGGAGACCGGCCGCGACGACGCGATGCTGCGGGTGCTGCAGGTCAAGGCCCTCGCCGGCGAGACCGTCGCCGACGTGACCGATGGGGCGATGCAGCTCTGCGGCGGCAGCGCGTTCCGCAAGGAGCTGGGCCTTGAGCGCCGTTTCCGTGACTCGCGCGCCACCCGGGTGATGGCCCCCACCACCGACGCCCTGCACGATTTCGTCGGTCGTGTCGCCACCGGGTTGCCGCTGCTCGACGAGGCCAACCGCTGATGCCGGCGCCAGCCGTCCTGATGGGCGCGGTCGCGTACGACGCCAAGGTGGTGACCATCTGGGAGGGCTTCCGCGCCTGGCTGCGTGGGCGAGGCCTGGACTTCGACTTCGTCCTCTACTCGCACTACGAGCGACAGGTCGAGGATCTGGTCGCCGGGCGGATCGACGCGGCATGGAACTCGCCCCTGGCGTGGCTGCGGGCCGAGCGACTGGCGGCAGCCCACGGCACGACCGTCCACGCGCTCACCATGCGCGACACCGACCAGGACCTCACCTCGATCGTGGTGGTCCGCGCCGACTCACTGGTGCGACAGGTGGAGGACCTCGCCGGGACGATCGTCGCTGTCGGCGCGGTCGACAGTCCACAGGCGACGCTGATTCCGCTCGGTCACCTCACGACCGCCGGGGTCGAGGTCGACGTGCGCCGGTTCGACGTCGGCGTCGGCCTGCACGGCGACCACATCGGCGGCGAGCGCGACGCGGCCCGCGCCCTCGTGGCCGGGGAGGTCGACGCCGCCTGCATGATCGACGCCAACCACCTGGCGTTCGTCCAGGAGGGCACGCTGCCGCCCGAGGGCACCCGGATCATCGCGCAGACCGCACGGTACGACCACTGCAACATGACGGTCCGCGAGCCGGAGTCCGCCGGGGTCCAGCTCTTCGGCACGCTGCTGCTCGGCATGTCGTACGCCGATCCGCAGGTGCGCCCGCTGCTCGACCTGGAGGGGCTGACGGCCTGGAAGGACGGCCGCACCACGGGATACGACCTGCTCGCCAGCGCGGTCGACGCCACGGGCTTCTACTCCCCCGACGGGCGGGTGACGGCCACGGACTATCGGCCGTGAGCGCCGCGCCGGTCGCCGACGTCGAGATCCACCTCGGCGACCTTGGCTTCGGCCGGGGCGCGCACCTACTCGTACACCGTGCCCTGGCCGGGCTACCGCCCGGCGGCCGGTTGGCGGTCTCCGGCCGTGACCCGGCGTTGCCCGTGCACCTGCCCGCCTGGTGTCGTGGCCGGGGCCATCGGGTCGAATGGCCGGACCTGGCCGACCGCAGCGAGCTGGTGGCGGTGGTCGTCCGGGGTAGGGCGGACGACGACCGCTGGTTCGGCGCGGAGCGGGCCGGACCCGCCCTCCCGTCGGCACTGAGCAGCCGCCCGCCGGCGCGGTGGGGGCTCGGCGCCCGGGGCGCGCTGCTTGAGGCCGGTGGCCCCGAGGCCCGGTTCGACCTGGACGACCGCGACCTGGTCTGGGCCGATGTCGCTCCCCACCTGTACGCACAGGCGGCCGCGCGACAGTGGGATCCGCAGACCGCCGTGCCGTGGGACGACCCGTTCGCGCTGCCGGCCGATGTCGAGGCCGCAGTGGTGCAGGTGATGACCTACCTGGTCGAGAACGAGCAGGCGGCGCTCGTCGTGCCGGCCCGGTTCGTCGGGCGCATCCACCCGCACTTCCGTGAGGTGATGCAGCTTCTCGCCGTGCAGATGGCCGACGAGGCCCGGCACATGGAGGTGTTCAGCCGACGGGCGCTGCTGCGGGGCACCGAGTTGGGCACGTCGTCAGCCGGCGGCCGGCAGTCGCTCTTCACACTCGTCGCGGAGTCCGACTTCGCACTGGCGTCGTTCCTGCTCTCCGTGCTCGGCGAGGGCAGCTTCGTCGATCTGCTCTCGTTCCTGCACCAGTTCGCCCCGGACCCGGTGACGCGCCGGATCTGTTGGCTCGCCATGCAGGACGAGCGCCGGCACGTGGTGTTCGGCATGGCGCACCTGGAGCATCAGGCACAGCTGGACCCGCTGCTGCGGGATCGACTGCGGGCGGCCATCCACCGCCGTCATGACGCGCTCGTCGACACCGCGGGCCTCAACGCCGACGTCTTCGACGCGCTGGTGGTGCTCGCTGCGGGTGGTTGGCACCCCGACGACGTGTCCGCCGGTTTCGACCGGGTGCAGGCTCTGCAACACGCGATGGATCAGGGCCGCCAGCGCCGACTGGTACGGCTGGGGTTCCGGCCCGACGAGGCGGCGGCGCTCTCCGCCCTGCACACCCGCAACTTCATGTGAACCCGCGAACCCCGCGGGGGTCGCCGTATGGCAGGTCAGCGAGGGCTGGTCACCGTGCCAGGCGCCCTCGGTGGTGGCCTGCACCTGCTCCAGGCACCGCAGGGACGGTCATCCGCAGTACGGTGGAACGGCCATGAACAGGGATTCCAGCGCGATCCGCCAGGAACTGCTGCGGCTGCGCGAGCAGACCGAAGCTCAGGTCACCGCCCTGGACGGCGATCTACGGAGCCTCTTCGAGGCGTCCCGGTCGTCCAACGCCGATGACGAGCACGACCCCGAGGGCAGCACGATCGCCTTCGAACGCGCACAGCTCACCGCCGTGCTGGACGCGGCCCGCCGACGCCTGGCCGAGCTGGACGTCGCGCTGCAACGGGTCGACGACGGCACCTACGGCGTGTGCGAACGGTGTTCCCGTCCCATTCCCCCCGAGCGCCTTGTCGCCCGCCCGTCGGCGCGTACGTGTGTGGCCTGCGCCAGCCGACGATGACGGCGCCCGCGAACGGGCGCCGTCGTCGTACCCGGTGATCAGCTGGCGCAGTACTTGGTGATCAGCTGGCGCAACAGCCGCCGGCCGGCGTGGCGTCGAGAGCGATGAGGCTGATCGGCGTGGACAGCAGCCCACCGGAGATGCCGGTGGACAGCCCTCGGGCCGACTCGGCGGTGGGCGTCGGCCCGCAGCAGTTGTCGCCGCTCGCCGAGTCGGCGGGGTTGCTGGTGCACACGCCGGTTTCGGGCAGGTCGAGCTGGACGTCCCGGGCGGCGACCCAGTCCCCGGCCAGGGCGGCGACGACGGAGCGGACCTGCTCGTAGCCGGTGGCCATGAGGAACGTCGGAGCGCGGCCGTAGGACTTCATGCCGACGGCGTAGTAGCCGCTCTCCGGGTGGGCGAGTTCGTCGACGCCGTGCGGGGGCACGGTGCCGCAGGAGTGCTCGTTCGGGTCGATCAGCGGGGCCAGCGCACGGGTGGCGCCCATGACCGGGTCCAGGTCCAGGCGCAGCTCAGCGGCGATGGTGTGGTCGGGGCGGAACCCAGTGGCGGCGACGATGCGGTCGACGGTGATCGACTCTTCACCGCCGTCGGCGTGCCGGACGACCACCGCAACGCGCCCGTCGGCCGGGGTGAGCGCATGCACGGAGAACCCGGTGAGCAGCCGGATCCGTCCGGCGTCGACGTGCGCACGCAGGCGCGCGCCGAGCGCACCCCGCGCCGGGAGGGCATCGGCGTCCCCGCCGCCGTAGGTACGCGCCGGGTTGGCCGTCCGGATCGCCCAGGTCACCTCGGTGCCGGGCTCCGCGGCGGCCAGCTCCGCCAGGGACAGCAGCGTGTTCGCGGCGGAGTGACCGGCGCCCACGACCAGGGTGTGTCGGCCGACGAACCGGTCCCGGTCGGCGCCGAGCACGTCCGGCAGCGCGTGCTCCAGGTACGCCGTCACGTCGGCCTCACCCTGCGCGGGCAGACCCGAGGCGCCGAGGACGTTCGGCGTACGCCAGGTGCCGGAGGCGTCGATGACGGCGCGGGCGACCAGTTCGTCGCCGTCGGCGAGGCGGATCAGGAACGGTGTGGTGTCGCGTCCGGCGGTGCGCAGCCGGTCGAGGCCGAGGCGGCTGATCGCCTCGACGCGTGCCCCGTACCGCAGGTGTGGCTTGAGCTGCGGCAACTCGGCGAGGGGCTGAAGGTAGTCGCCGGCCAGCTCCGCGCCGGTGGGCAGGGTCTCCAGGTCGGGGGCGACCCAACCGGCCTCGTCGAGGAGCCGACGGGCGGCCGGGTCGATGTTGTAGCGCCACGGCGAGAAGACACGCACGTGCCCCCACTGCCGTACGGCGGCGCCCGGGGTGTCGCCGGCTTCGAGGACGGTGAAGGTCAGGCCGCGCTCGTGCAGGTGCGCGGCGGCGGCGAGACCGGTCGGGCCGGCGCCGATGATCACGACGGGAAGGTTGTCCAGGGTGTGCATCGGTTGACTCCCTCAAGATGGTTCGTCAGGTGATGGTGGGGCTGCGGCGTTCCAGCAGGACGACGTCGCGCCAGCGGTCGTGGTGGCGACCAACCCGCTCGCGTACGCCGATGACGCGGAAGCCGGCGCGCTGGTGAAGCGCCAGGCTGGCGGTGTTCTCCGGGAAGACTCCGGACTGGATGGTCCAGATGCCGGCGGCCTCGGTGGAGGCGATCAGCGCGTCCAACAGCAGCCGGGCGACGCCACGCCCCTGGGCGGCCGGGTCCACGTAGACGGAGTGTTCGACCACACCGGCGTAGACAGCGCGGGTCGAGGTCGGCGAGACGGCGATCCAGCCGAGGACGGTGCCGTCGGGGTCGACGGCCACGAAGCGGTGCGCGCTCAGGCGCGCGGCGTCGAACGCCGCCCAGGTTGGCGCGGTGATCTCGAAGCTGGCGTTGCCGGCGTCGAGACCGGCCTGGTAGATCGCCAGGACCCGGTCGGCGTCGGCGAGGGTCAGGGGGCGCACGGTGATGTCGACCATCAACAGGTTCCGTTCCGGAGAGATCAGGTTTTCGAGGCCGCCTGTCTCGACGTCCGTCGAATCAGACAGTTGCACACTGATTAGATAAGTGTCAACCTAGAGCAATGTCTAATCAAGCAGCACCGGCCTCGGACGTGTCCTGCTGCCCCTCGCTGACAGAGCGACGCGTGCCGGCCGAGGCCGCCGCGGTGCTCGCCCCCGCGTTCAAGGCCCTCGGTGACCCGGTGCGACTGCAACTGATGTCGATGATCGCCTCCGCCGAGAGCGGTGAGATCTGCGTCTGCGATCTGACCCCCGCGTTCGACCTGACCGGCCCGACCATCTCGCACCACCTGAAGACCTTGCGCGAGGCGGGGCTCGTCGACGCCGAGCGCCGGGGCACCTGGGTCTACTACCGCGCCCGGCCGAGCATCCTGCGCCAGCTCGCCGCACTGCTCACCGCCACACCGGCACCGAGCGCCTGAGCGGCGCTCGGCCGCCATGACTGACACCTGCCCCGCACCTGCCCACCGACGGGAGTGCCCGTGAGCACCACCCTCCAGAGCGACCTGGACGAGAGTGCCGTGGTCGGTCGCCTCTCCCGACTCGACCGGTTCCTACCGGCCTGGATCGGGCTGGCCATGGTCGCCGGCCTGCTCCTCGGTCGTCTGATCCCCGGCCTCAACAGCGCGCTGGACTCGGTGACGATCGGCGGGATCTCACTACCGATCGCCATCGGCCTGCTGATCATGATGTACCCGGTGCTGGCGAAGGTCCGCTACGACCGGCTCGACACCGTCACCGGCGACCGCCGACTGCTGATCTCCTCGCTGGTCCTCAACTGGCTCGTCGGCCCGGCCGTGATGTTCGCCCTGGCCTGGATCTTCCTGGCCGATCAGCCCGCGTACCGCACGGGCCTGATCATCGTCGGCCTGGCCCGCTGCATCGCCATGGTCATCATCTGGAACGACCTCGCCTGCGGCGACCGGGAGGCCGCCGCCGTCCTGGTCGCGCTCAACTCCGTCTTCCAGGTCGTCGCCTTCGGCCTGCTCGGCTGGTTCTACCTCTCCGTACTCCCCCAGTGGCTGGGGTTGTCCGGCGCCGAGTTGACGATCTCGGCGTGGGACATCGCCCGCAACGTGCTCATCTTCCTCGGCATCCCGCTGCTCGCCGGCTACCTCACCCGCCGCCTCGGCGAACGCGCCAAGGGCCGTGACTGGTACGAGGCCCGCTTCCTGCCCCGGATCGGCCCCGCCGCCCTCTACGGGCTGCTGTTCACGATCGTGATCCTGTTCGCACTGCAGGGAGACGCCATCACCAGCCGGCCCCTGGACGTCGTCCGCATCGCCCTGCCCCTGCTGGTGTACTTCGCGCTCATGTGGGCCGGCTCCTACGCTCTCGGCCGGGCCATCGGACTCGGCTACGAGCGCACCACCACCCTGGCCTTCACCGCCGCCGGCAACAACTTCGAACTCGCCATCGCCGTCGCGATCGGCACGTTCGGCGTCGCCTCCGGTCAGGCCCTCGCCGGGGTCGTCGGCCCGCTGATCGAGGTGCCCGTCCTGGTCGGGCTCGTCTACCTCTCACTGTGGGCGCGCCGCCGGTTCTTCGCTGCCGCACCCTCAGCAACCGTGTAACCCGGAAGGCAACCCCTCATGAGCGACAAGCCCAGCGTCCTGTTCGTCTGCGTCCACAACGCCGGCCGTTCCCAGATGGCCGCCGGCTGGCTACGCCACCTCGCGGGCGACAGCGTCGAGGTCCGCTCTGCCGGCTCCGCGCCGGCCGAGACGGTCAACCCCGCCGCCGTGCGTGCCATGCGGGAGGTCGGCATCGACATCACCGACCAGACCCCAAAGCTCCTGGAGTACGCGACCGCGGAGTCCTCTGACGTCATCGTGACGATGGGCTGCGGCGACACCTGTCCGGTCTTTCCTGGCAAGCGCTACGAGGACTGGAAGCTCGATGACCCGGCCGGCAAGGGCGTCGAGGCCGTCCGCCCGATCCGCGACGAGATCCGGGCGCGGGTGGAGAGGCTCCTCGCCGAACTGCACGCTTCCCCCGCTGCCGGAGAGTCGGCAGCGGGGGCGCGAACGCCAGCAGCATGACGGCCGGGCTCCCCCACAGGGGAGCCCGGCCGTCCGCTGGTCAGCAGTACAGGTTGGCCCCGGCGGCGACGCCGAGGATGCCGACGAACTGCTGGTACTTCGTGACGCGGCTCTGCACCTGGCCGGAGTTGCCACCGTTGCACTCGATCGAGCCGTTGATGCTGCGGATGGTCTCACCGAACCCGGCGCCGTTGACCATCGCGTTGTGGGGGGTCATGGTGCCCGGCCCGGTCTGGGTCATCCAGTACCAGATGGCGGTCTTCCAGGCCACCGAGGCGTCGGTCTGCACCAGCCACGGGTTGGTCAGCAGGGGCAGCCCGAGGGCGTTCCCGGCGGCGTTGTAGTTGAAGTTCCAGCTGAGCTGGATCGGCCCCCGACCGTAGTAGGCGGCCTGGCCGGCGGGGCAGCCGTAGGGCTGACCCGAGTCGCAGTAGTGCGGATAGTTCGCGGTGTTCTGCTCCACGATGTGGACGAGCCCACCGGTCTCGTGGTGCGCGTTCGCCAGGAAGGCCGCGGCCTCCTGGCGCTGGACGGTGGCACTGCCGCTCCTGGTGAACGCCGAGTAGGCGCTGAGTGCCGCGACCAGCCCGGAGTACGTGTAGAAGGAGTTGCGACCCGGGAACATCTGGTTGAACTGGGCCTCGGTCACCACGAAGCCGCCGGGGTTGGTGGGCGGCGGGGTGGTGGGCGGTTGACCGCCGCAGGCATAGGGCTCCCAGTACCAGGTGCTGATGATGGGGTCGTAGCCCGGGTTGTCGTGCTCGGCGATGTAGTACTGGCCGTTGGTGTAGCGCACGATGCTTCCCGTGGCGTACCAGGTGCCGGCGGTCCAGTTCGGATAGTTGCAGGCGCCCGTGGGCGGCGGCGTGGTGCCACCTCCGCAGGAGCCCAGGTCCTGCCAGACGCCGGTGGTCCCCGGCGGAGCCTCGTTCTGGGTCCACCACTGCGCCTGGTAGTTGCGGCCGTTGTGAGAGACCTGGGCCCCTCCGGTGTAGACGGCCGACGATTGCCAGGATGCCGCACAGGCCGCGGCCGACGCCGGGGTCGACGGCAGGACCGCCAACAGGCCGCCGGCGACCGTCAGTGCCACGAGCGCGGCCAGGGCGCGCAGTCTCGACATAGTCACTCCTTCCCTGGGATTTCGAGCGTCAGATCGACGGGAGTGACTGTAACACCATCTGTTCACAATCTTTACTATTAGGTGGACTAGAAGTCGTCGTCGAAGGCGACCGTGCCGGTCACGCCGACCTGGTACGCCGACACCCGCCGCTCGAAGAAGTTGGACAGCTCCTGCACGTCCTGCAGTTCCATGAACGCGAACGGGTTGCTCGACCCGTAGTGCGGCGCGATGCCGAGCTGGGCGAGGCGACGGTCGGCGACGTGCTGGAGGTACTCCCGCATGTCGGTCAACGTCAGGCCGGGCACGCCGTGGCCCACCAGGTCCTCCGCGAACTGCACCTCACACTCGACGGCCTCGGTGAGCATCTGCCGAACCTGGTCGGCGAGGTCGTCGTCGAACAGGTCCGGCTCCTCGCCCCGAACGGTGTCGACGACGTCGAACGCGAACGCCATGTGCATGGACTCGTCGCGGAACACCCAGTTGGTGCCGGAGGCCAGACCGTGCAGCAGGCCACGGGAGCGCAGGAAGTAGACGTACGCGAACGCGCCGTAGAAGAACAGCCCCTCGATGCAGGCGGCGAAGCAGATCAGGTTGAGCAGGAACGTCCGCCGGTCCTCCCGGGACCGCAGCTCTCGCAGCTCGCTCAGGGAGTCGATCCAGCGGAAGCAGAACTCGGCCTTGCGACGGATCGAGGGGATGTTCTCGATGGCCGCGAAGGCGGCGAACCGCTCGGTCTCGTCGGGCACGTACGTGTCGAGCAGGTTCAGATAGAACTGGACGTGCACAGCCTCCTCGAACAGCTGCCGGGACAGGTAGAGGCGACCCTCGGGGCTGTTGACGTGCTGGTACAGGTTGAGCACCAGGTTGTTGGCGACGATCGTGTCGCCGGTGGCGAAGAACGCCACCAAGCGGCTGACCAGGTGCCGCTCGGCCGGCGACAGCTTGTCGAGGTCGGCGAGGTCGGCGTGCAGGTCGACCTCCTCGACCGTCCAGGTGTTACGGATGGCGTCGCGGAACCGGTCGAAGAAGTGCGGGTAGCGCATCGGGCGGAGGGTGAGGTCCATCCCGGGGTCGAGCAGCATGTGCGTGGTCCTCGTGTCGGCGGTGGTGTCGGCGGTGGTCACTGGCAGGCCTCGCACGACTCGGGGTTCTCCAGCGAGCAGGCCAGCGTCTCGGCGTCCGACGGCGCGACAACCGCGACGGTGGCCTGCTGGATCCGCGTGGCGGGGCGCGAGCGCAGGTAGTAGGTGGTCTTCAGCCCGGCCTTCCAGGCGTACAGGTACATCGAGGAGAGCTTGCCGATGGTGGGCGAGGCCAGGAACAGGTTCAGCGACTGGGACTGGTCGATGAACGGGGCTCGGGCGGCGGCCAGGTCGATCAGCGCACGCTGCGGCAGCTCCCACGCGGTGCGGAACAACTCCCGGACGCCGGGCGGCAGCTCCGCGATGTCCTGCACCGATCCCTCCGCCCGCTTGATCGCCGACCGGATGCGGTCGGTCCACAGGCCACGAGCCTTCAGCTCGCGTACCAGAGCGGTGTTGACCTGGAGGAACTCCCCCGACAGGGTCTCGCGCTTGAACAGGTTGGACACCTGCGGCTCGATGCACTCGTAGCACCCGGCGATCGAGGCGATGGTCGCGGTCGGGGCGACCGCCACCAGCAGCGAGTTGCGCAGCCCGTACTCCTCGATCTGCTGCCGCAGCGCGGCCCAGCGCGCGGTCTGCGTGCCCTCGACACCCCACAGGTCGGGCTGAAGCTGGCCTCGCGCGACCCGGGTCTGTCCGTACGCCGGGTGCGCGCCGAAGCGGCGCGCCAGGTCGGCGGAGGTCTCCAACGCGGTCAGGTACAGCTCCTCGCTGATCCGGGTGGACAGCTCCCGCGCTGCCGGGGAGTCGAACGGCAGTCGCAGCGCGAAGAACACGTCCTGCAGGCCCATCAGCCCGAGCCCGACCGGCCGCCAGCGGGGATTGCTCGCCTCCGCCTGCGGGGTTGGGTAGTAGTTGATGTCGATGACCCGGTCGAGGAACGTCACGGCGGTGCGGATCGTGGCGCGCAGGCGCTCCCAGTCGATGCCGGCGTCGGTGAGGTGGGCGGCGACGTTCACCGAGCCCAGGTTGCACACCGCGGTCTCGGCGTCGCTGGACACCTCGATGATCTCGGTGCAGAGGTTGGACAGGTGCACCACGTTGCCCGGCTCGGCCGTCTGGTTGCACAGGCGGTTGGCGGCGTCCTTGAAGGTCATCCACCCGTTGCCGGTCTGGGCGAGGGTGCGCATCATCTTCCCGTACAGCTCCCGCGCCGGGACCTGCCGCACGTAGCGACCCTGCGCCTCGGCCTCCCGGTACGCGGCGTCGAACCGCTCCCCCCACAGGTCGGGCAGCTCCGGAACCTCGTGCGGGTCGAACAGCGACCACAGCTCGTCGGCCTCGACCCGGCGCATGAACTCGTCCGGGATCCAGTTGGCCAGGTTCAGGTTGTGGGTACGCCGGGCGTCCTCGCCGGTGTTGTCCCGCAGTTGCAGGAACTCCTCGATGTCCGGGTGCCACGGCTCCAGGTAGACGCAGGCCGCGCCCTTGCGTCGACCGCCCTGGTTGACCGCGGCGACGCTCGCGTCCAGCGTGCGCAACCAGGGCACGATCCCGTTGGACTGCCCGTTGGTGCCGCGGATCAGCGCGCCCCGGGATCGAACCCGGGAGTACGCGATGCCGATGCCACCGGCGAACTTCGACAGGTTGGCGACCTGCGCGTACCGCTGGTAGATCGAGTCCAGCTCGTCGCGCGGCGAGTCGACCAGATAGCAGGAGGACATCTGGGTGTGCCGGGTCCCGGAGTTGAACAGCGTCGGTGAGCTGGGCAGGTACGCCAGGCTGGACATCAGCCGGTAGAAGTCGACCGCCTCGTCGGGCGTACGGGACAACCCGCAGGCCACCCGCAGCAGCCAGTACTGCGGGGTCTCCAGCACCAGCCGGCTGGTGGGGTGGCGCAACAGGTACCGGTCGTACACCGTGCGCAGGCCGAAGTACTCGAACCTCCGGTCGCCGTCCGGGTCGATGGCGTCGTCGAGCATCGTGGCGTGCGCGGCGACGAAGGCGGCAGTGTCGTCACCGATCAGGCCCTCGGCGTGGCCGATCCGGATCGCCGCGCTGAACGAGGTGACGCCCTGCCGACGCACCTCCTTCTCGACGTAACCGGCCAGCAGCCGGGCGGCGAGGCGCGAGTACTGCGGTTCCTCGCCGATCATCTCGGCCGCGGTCTGGATGGACAGCCGGTCCAGCTCGGCCGTCGTCGCGCCGTCGTACAGGCCGCTGATCGTGCGGGTGGCCACGCGCATCGGGTCGACGTCGGCGAGGTCGTCGGCCCACCGCTCGACGGCCCGGACGATCTTGTTCACGTCCACGGACTCGGTGGCGCCGTTGCGCTTGCGGACCTGCATCGGCGTCCGCCGCGGGGCCGCCTCGCCGCTGGCCGGGACTACCTCGGTGACTGTCACCACTCACTCCTCGCGAGTTCGAGACCTGATGGCCCTCGGACGCGAGGAGAAGACGGACACCGGCGGACGCCACGCCGGTCAGGCGTGGGTCAGGTGGCGTCAGCCGTCCCACGCGGCCTCGGACCGCCGCCCACCCGGGTACGGGTGCGCGGCGCGCTGGCAGGTCTTCGGACTCGCGGGCACGACCGGGCTCGCCGATCTCCTACTGGCCGTCGCTTCCCAGGCCCATTGGTGGCCCAGTGCTCATGACGGCGGTCGTTCCCACTCACCGCTGCGGGACAGTCCCGGATTTTCACCGGGTTCCCTCTTGCCTCGACCACTCGGGATGAGCGGCCGAACCAGCTGCGCTCGACACCATATATAGGGACGCTGCGGTTGTCACACCCCACATGTCGGTCCCGGGCGTGTCGGTGGCGGGCTGGTGACGACCGTCACCGGTCCCCGGCCGGCGGGTCAGTTCGCGACGGCGACCGGCTCCGGGGCACGCGAGCGTCGCTCGGCCGCGAAGCTGACACCCGCGAGGCCCAGCCCGAGAATCGCAAGGGCCACGCCCACCCAGGCCGGCGCGAGGTAGCCGAAGCCCGCGGCGATGGCAACGCTGCCCAGAGCGGCGCCGAGGCTGTTCGCGATGTTCATGGCGGACTGGTTCATCGCCGCACCCATCAACTGCGCACCCGGCGCCACCGTGATCAGGCGCGCCTGTAGGACCGGCCCCAGGTAGAGGCTGGTCGCGCCCACCAGGAACGCGCCCACGAACAGGCCGACGCGGTTCGACGCGACGAGGCTGAAGACGGCGATGCTCACGATCATGGCGACGAAACCGACGATCATGCTCCGGCGCAGGTCCCGGTCCGCGAGCCAACCACCCAGGGCATTGCCGACGGTCATGCCCAGGCCCACCGCGACCAGCACCCACGGGACCGTCGCGGCCGAGAGGCCGGCGACGTCGGTGGTGACCGGTGCGATGTAGGTGTTGACCGCGAAGAACCCGGCGAAGCCCACCGCCCCGACGGCCGCGACGAGCCACACCTGCGAGGTCCGCAGCGCCCTCAACTCGGCGGCCGGGGATGCGTCGACCGCCGCGACGACCTCCGGGACGACCGCCAGAACCGCCAACAGGGTGAGCACGAACACCCCGGCGATGACCAGGTACGCCGTACGCCAACCGGCCGCCTGCCCGAGCCGCGTGATCAGGGGTACGCCCACGACGTTGCTCACGGTCAGGCCACTGAGCACGGCGGCGAACCCCCGGGCCTCGTTACCGGGGCCCATCAGGGTCGCCGCGAGCAGACCGGCCGCTCCGAAGTACGCGCCGTGCGGCAGCGCCGCGACGAACCGGGCCACCAGCACCAGGTCGAACGTCGGCGCGGTCGCCGACGCGATGGTGCCGACGACGAAGAGGACGAGCAGCCCGAGCACCAACTTCTTGCGTGGCAGTCGGGCGGTCAGGGCGGCGAGCAGGGGCGCGCCCACGACCACACCGAGCGCGTACGCGGTGATCATCCAGCCCGCCCGAGCCACCGCGCCCGACGATGACTGGGCGTACTGCTGCGGGAGTAGATCGCGGGCGATGTCGGGCAGGAGCCCCATCGCCACGAACTCGGTCAGGCCGACCGCGACCCCGCCCAGCGCCAACGCGACAACCGCCGCCAGGCGACGACCTCTGCTCAATCCATGCACCGAGCGAATTTAGCAACAGCGTTGCGTAATAGGGTGGTGGGATGACGCGCACCACAGCCGACGTCACCTTCCTGCGCGGCTACAACCAGGCGCTGGTCATGGCGTTGGGCCGTACCGTGCGGACGTTCGAGCGGTCGACCGTGGTCGACGCCACCGGCCTGACGCCACAGGCGGTCTCCAAGGTCATCGCCCGCCTGACCGCCGACGGCCTGCTCCGTCCCGCCGGCGTCCGCCGCCCGGGCATCGGCAAGCCCGCGGTCGTCTACGAACTCGTCCCGGAGAGCCGGTACGCGATCGGCGCCCACGTCGCCCGCCGCACGCTGCGGCTGGTGCTGGTCGACCTGGCAGGCACCGTGCACTACTCGGCGGTCAGCCCGCTGCCCGGCGACTTCACCCCGGAGCAGCTTCTCGACGCCCTGAAATCCGGCATCGACGCGATCACCGGCAGCAACGACCTCGATGGTCGGCTGACCGGCGTGGGCATCGGCATGATCGGCCCGCTGGACCACGCGAACGGCCTGGTCCGTGACGCCCACGGTCTGCGGCACTGGCACGACGTACCGCTGCGCGAGATCGCCGAGACGCACCTGGGCCTGCCCGTCCACCTCGACAAGGACGTCACCGCGGGGATCACGGCCGAGGCGTGGCGGCACGGCGGGACGTTCGGCGACGCGGTTCTCATCATGGTCGAGTCGGGCATCGGCGGGGGCTTCTGGCTGGGCGGCACGGCCCACCGGGGCGCGCACACCAACGCCGGGGAGTTCGGCCACACCGTTGTCGAACTGGACGGGCCGCCGTGCGTCTGCGGGCGCCACGGATGCCTGGAGATCGTGCACAACCACGCTGCCGAGGCCGGAGACATCGGGCGGGCCGCTCGCGTCCTGGCCGTCGGCGTCGTCAACCTGCTCCAGACACTCGACCTCTCCCACGTGGTGCTGGCGGGCGCCGATCTCCTGCGGCACGCGCAGCACTATCTCGCGGCGGTCGAGGAAGCCGTCCACACCGACGTGCCACGCGCGGACTGGCTCAGCACGGACGTGACGCTGTCCAGCCTGGGCGCGGACGTGATCGCCGCGGGTGCCGCCATGCAGGTCCTCGACAAGCACTACGGCGTTCCGGATCTCGCTCCGCCCCAGCGGCAACGATCCGCCGGACGGGACCGGCACTCGGGCGTAAAGATTTGATGTATCGAGTCAATGGATGGAACGAATCCCGCCGTCAATACGGTGATTCCGGAGGGCGAACGTCCAATCTTCAGAGCCGGCATCCGACTCCCCCGCACCACACCGTACGGGGCCTCCTGGACCACGCTGGGCCACCGTGCCAGCGCGAGCGGCGAGTTTCCACAGTGGATGGCACAAGCCTGCTACCAGGTGGGGATTGGTCGCCCGCAGCGGCCCGGCCCGGAGTTGACCACGACGACGAAGGCCGCGACGGAGGTCCGGCAACCGGTACGGAGGTCAGGAGGATACCGGTCGGCACCGGGTGGAAACGTTGGATGTCTATGGTCCAGGGATGATCGACGTCGTTGACGCGTCGAAGCGGCCCTCCGTATACTCCCAGTGATCATCTGATCTTTGGGTTAGCCGGGCGAGGAGCGCATGCCGCAGATCACTGCCGTCACCGTCGAGGACGTCCGCTTCCCCACCTCCCTGACCGCCGACGGGTCCGACGCCATGAACAAGGACGGCGACTACTCGGCGGCCTACGTCGTTCTGCACACCGACGGCGTCGACAGCGGGGGTGCGCCGCTCGCGGGTCACGGCCTGACCTTCACCATCGGTCGAGGCAACGACATCGTCGTCGCGGCGGCGGTCCACCAGGCGCGGCGGCTCGTGGGTCTGGACGTGGCGACGATGGCGGCGGACATGGGGGCGGTCTACCGCCTGCTCACCTCCGACTCGCAGCTGCGGTGGCTCGGGCCGGAGAAAGGTGTCGTCCACCTGTCCCTCGCAGCCGTGCTGAACGCCTCGTGGGACCTGGTCGCCCGGGTCGCCGACAAGCCGCTGTGGCGCCTGCTCGTCGACATGTCCCCCGAGCAACTCGTCGACATCGCGGACCTGCGCTACCTGTCCGACGCACTGACCCGGGACGAGGCACTGGCCATCCTGCGCGCCAGGGAGAGCACGAAGGCCGATCGCCTCGCCGAGCTCGCCCGCACCGGCTACCCCGCCTACACCACCTCCGCGGGCTGGCTCGGCTACGACGACGACAAGCTGCGCCGGCTGTGCCAGGAAGCGGTGGACACCGGCTACGGCTACGTCAAGCTCAAGGTGGGCGCCGACCTCGACGACGACATCCGGCGGTGCACGATCGCCCGGGAGATCCTCGGCCCACACCGCAACCTGATGATCGACGCCAACCAGGTGTGGGACGTCGGTCAGGCCATCGAGTGGGTCAGGGCGCTCGCCCAGTTCACGCCACTGTGGATCGAGGAGCCGACCAGCCCCGACGACATCCTGGGCCACGCGGCCGTCCGCCGTGCTGTCGCTCCCATCGGGGTCGCCACCGGCGAGCACTGCCACAACCGGGTGATGTTCAAGCAGCTGTTCCAGGCCGGGGCCATCGACTTCTGCCAGTTGGACACCGGCCGCCTGGCCAGCATCAACGAGATCGTCGCCGTGCTGCTCCTCGCTGCGAAGTTCGGCGTCCCCGTCTGCCCACACGCCGGCGGTGTCGGGCTGTGCGAGATGGTCCAACACGTGTCGGTGCTCGACTACGTCGCGATCTCGGGGGATCTCACCGACCGTGTCACCGAGTTCGTCGACCACCTGCACGAACACTTCACCGATCCGTGTGTCGTCCGGGACACCGGGTGGGGCAGCGGTTACGTGCTGCCCGACCGGCCCGGCTACTCCACCCAGATGCGTCCCGAGTCGGTCGCGCGCTACCGGTTCCCCGACGGCCACTACTGGGCCGCACCGACTACCGTGTCATCTCCGGAGCCGTACGTGATCGCGGGTGGGACGGCCACCCCCGCCGGCCGCTAGGGGGTGTCATGTCTCGCACCGACGAAGTGGTGAACGGCATCAAGCGGATGATCCTGGAAGGGACATTAAAGCCCGGGGACCGGCTGCCCATCGAGAAGGACCTGGCCGAGTCGCTCGGCGTCTCGCGGGGATCGCTGCGCGAGGGGATGTCAGCCCTGTCGATCCTTGGCATCGTCAACATCCGCCAGGGTGACGGCACCTACGTCACGAACCTCGACGCGCCGCAACTGCTGGCCCCGATGGGGTTCGTGGTCGATTTTCAGGGCCAGGGCGACCCACGGCACATCCACACCGTCCGACGGCTGCTGGAGTGCGAGGCCGCCCGGTTGGCGGCGACCAGGATCACCGACGAGGCCCTCGCCCAGGCAGGGGAACTGCTCGACGAGGCGGCCCGGATCGTCGGTCAGTCACCTCAGGACCACGAGCGGCTCCTCGAGATCGACATCGCCTTTCACCGGATCATCGCTGTGCACACCGAGAATCCGGTGCTCGTCGGCCTGATCGAGGCGTTCGCCGGGCGCACCGTACGCGGGCGGCTCTGGCGGAGTCTGCACGAGGAGGGCGCGGACCGGCGTACCCACGACGAGCACGTGTCGATCCTGAAGGCCCTCCTGGCCCGCGACCCGGAGCGGGCCCGCATCCGGATGGCCAACCACCTGATCGGGGTGGAGGAGTCGTTGTACGGGTTACCCGACGACGGCGACGTGAGCGCCGAGACCGCACGGTCCTGAGCGCCCCGGTGGACGACCGCCGTCATCGCTCGTCCCGTTCGGCGCTGGTGCTCCCGGTCATCGCCGCGACCAGGTCGTCGGTGGTGACCTCGTCCGCGCGAAGCCGGGCTGCCCGCCGGCCGAGGCGCAGCACCTCGACCCGGTCGGCGATCTCGAGCACCTGCGGCATGTTGTGGCTCACCAGCACCACCGACATGCCGGCGTCACGGGCACGCCGGACGACGTCGAGCACCCGCCCGGTCTGGACAACGCCGAGCGCGGCGGTGGGCTCGTCGAGGATGACCACGTTGGTCGCCCAGATGATGGCGCGGGCCACCGCGACGCACTGCCGTTGCCCACCGGACAACATCGCGATCGGGGTGGTGACCCGGGGGATCCGCACGCCCAGCTCGTCGAGGGCCGCGGCGGCGCCCTGCCGCATGGCGCGCTTGTCGAGCAGCCCCAGCCGACCGAGTGGCCCGGAGCGCAGGATCTCCCGCCCGAGATACAGGTTGGCGGCCACGCTGAGGTCGTCGGCGACGGCGAGATCCTGGTAAACGGTCTCCACCCCCGCGCGCCGGGCGTCGACGGGGGTGGCGAACTGGACGGGACGACCGCCGACCCGGATCTCGCCCTTGTCGGGCGGGTGCACACCGGACAGCGTCTTGATCAAGGTGCTCTTCCCGGCGCCGTTGTCGCCGATCAGCGCGACGACCTCGCCCCGGTGGACGGTGAAGTCGGCACCGCGCAGCGCCTCGACGTGCCCGAACCGCTTGACGATGCCGCGGGCTTCGAGAACCGGTGGTTCCTCGGCGGTCGGTTGCTGATCGCTGTCGGCGGTGGCGGTTGGGGTGGTGCCCATCACTGCACCGGAGGGTTGGCGCAGCTGGGTTCGAGCACCGCCTTGATCTCCGCGGAGTCGATGTTCTCCTTGGTGACGAACGTGACGCCGGTGTCCGCCGACGCCAGCGGTGCCTTGTCCCGGAGGTGCTTGACCATCTTGTCGACGCCGAAGTAGCCCATCTTGAACGGGTTCTGCACGACCAGCGCCGAGATCTGACCGCTGCGCAGCCCGGCGACCTCGTCCGGGGCGGCGTCCCAGCCGATGATGACCACCTTGCCCGACTTGTTCGACGCCTGGATGGCCTGCGCCGCGCCGAGCACGCTCGGCTCGTTGGCGGCGAAGACGCCGGCGAGGTTGGGGTTGGCGGTGAGGATGTTCTCGGTGACGCGTCGCGCCTCGTTGACGTCACTACGGCTGGGCTGCTGGCCGACCAGCTTCAGGTTGGGGAACTGGGCGAGGCCGGCCTTGAAGCCGTCGACCCGTTCGGTGTTGGTCTGCGAACCGGGCTGGAACTCGACCAGCGCGACCTCGTGGTTGCCGGGGCCCAGTTCGGTGGCGAGCAGCTTCGCCGCCTCGGTGGCCGACGCACGGTTGTCGGTGGCGAACAGGGGCACGCCCGACGGCTGCGGGCTGGTGCCAGAGTCGATCATCGCGACCGGGATCTTGGCACCGAGCGCCTGATCGGTGGCCGGTGCCAACGCGCGGGAGTCGGTCGCCGCGTAGACGATGCCGTCGACCTTCTTGGTGACGAAGTTCTGGATCAGGTTGACCTGGCCCTCGACATCGGTCTCGGTGGTCACGCCGTCCCACTGGACGGTGACGTTTCCCGCGCGCTGCGCGGCGCACTCCGCGCCCGCCTTCACCGTGTTCCAGTAGTCGGCCCCGACGGCCTTCGGTACGACGGCGAGCTTCAACGGACCGCTCGCGTCCTTGGTCGCGCCGTCACCTCCGTCGCGGACCTCGACCCCGCCGCAGGCGCTGAGAAGAGCGGTCGCCGCGGCCACGGCCAGGATGGCCTGTGCGCGCAGGAGGGGCCCTCGCGCCCGCCGGCTGGTGGTGGTGGTGGTGGTGGTGTGCGCCATGGTGTGTGTCCTTCCTCGTTCGGACTCTCGGAATGGCATGTCAACCGCGGGATTCCAACCGCCGGCGGCGGTACTGGTCGAAGTAGACGGCGGCCCAGATGATCAGGCCGACGATCACCTGCTGGTAGTGGATGCTGATGTCGAGCAGGACGGCGCCGTTGCGGACCAGGGCGATGAGGAACGCGCCGATGATCGTCCCGACGATCCGGCCCTGACCCCCGAACAGGCTGGCTCCGCCGATGACCGCGGCGGCGATCACGTCGAGTTCCAGCGAGATCCCGTAGTTGGGCTGGCCGGAGTTGACCCGGGAGGCGGCGATCATGCCGCCCAGCCCGACCAGCACACCCGCCAGCACGTACACCCCGGTCAGGTGACGCCCCACCCGGATGCCGGAGCGCCGGGCGGCCTCCAGATTGGAGCCCATCGCGTAGGTGTGCTGACCGAAGCGGGTCTGGGAGAGCAGGAAGGCAACACCGACGGCGACGAGAACGGTGATCACCACGGCGAACGGAATGCCGAGGATCTCCCCGTTGCCGAGCAGTTGGAACGATCGGGGCAGGCCGTAGACGCCGACCGCTCCAGTGATGATGAAGACGAGACCGCGGCCCACGGACATCGTTCCCAGGGTCGCGATGAACGGCGGAATCCGGGCCACGGTCACCAACAGCCCGTTCAAGAGCCCAGCCAGCGCGCCGACGCCGATCGCGACCACCGTCGCCGCCCAGAGCGGAAAGCCGAGGTCGCGGACGACCATCGCTCCCACAACGCCGGCGAGCGCGGCGACCGACCCCACGGACAGGTCGATGCCCTTCGTGATGATGACCATCGTCTGCGCCGTGGCGATGATGGCGATCACCGCGGTCTGTGCCCCGATGTTGAACAGGTTGTCCGCCGTCAGGAAATACGGACTGGCGAAGGTCAACGCGATGAACAGGACGACGAGCGCGGTGGCGGCGGTGAACTCGGAGACGGCGTGGGAGATCCGTTCCCGGAACCAGTCGCTGGGTTCGGCGCGCTGCGTGTCGGCGGTTGCCTCGACGGAACTCATCGTCGGACCTGACCTCCCCAAGCGTGGCGCCGGCACGCGACGGAGAACCCGCCGGCACGCCACGCACCTGTGAGCAACCGAGCCTCCTCGGAAGGGACAGGCACGGGCTCACGCCCGCACCACCCGGGGAGATAGGTCGGATGTTTCCCTCAATCAGGCGTTACCCTGCCACGCATTCACAGGTGTTGCCAAGGTCTTGCGGGCATGTTTTGTCATCGTTACCCGAGCCACCGGAGGCATACGTCTGATCAAAACGGCGCAACCTGCAGCCGAACGGCACGGCCCCGCCGTTGCGGTGTCGCCGAACGGCGGTCGACCAGTCGAGGTCCACACAGGATCGACGGTCACGACGGACCGTGGACCCTCCTGCCGAAGCCAGCGAGGGCTCCCGGCCGGTCAGGCCGCGGGCCCCCGCGTCGTCACGACGCCGCCAGCCGGTACGCCCGCCGGGCGGTCTGTCGCCAGATCGCGGCACGCTCGTCGTCGCGGAGCGGGTCCAGCAGATCGGCGAGGACCTCGACCCATCGGGTGTACGAGGTGGCGAGCAGGCACACCGGCCAGTCCGAGCCGAACATCAGCCGGTCCGGTCCGAACACGTCGAGCGCGTGCTCGACGGCGGGCCGCACGTCCGACGTCGTCCAGGACGGCCCGTCCACCTCGGTCACCAGGCCGGACAGCTTCGCCGTCGTGTTGGGCTCGGCGGCGAGCGCCCGCAGGTCACGGGGCCAGTCGCCGAGGCCGGCGCGCCCGAGCTCGGGCTTGCCGAGGTGGTCCAGGACGAACCGCATCTGGGGCAGGTCGCGGACGAGCCGGGTGGCCGCCGGCAGTTGGTGGTGGCGCACCAGCAGGTCGAAGGCGAGGCCGGCGGCGCCCACGGCGGCGATGCCCCGCCGGACGTCCGGGCGGTCGAGGTACGCCGGGTCGGGTTCGGACTGGACGAGGTGACGGATGCCGACCAATCGCTCTCCGCCCCGTGCCGCCCGGAGTCGGCCGAGGCGATCACCGACGTCGTCGGCGGTGAGGTCGACCCAGCCGACGACCCCGACGATGAGAGGGTCGTCGGCCGCGATGCCCAGCAGCTCGGGCGTCTCCGTCCGAGCGGCGACGGACTGCACGACGACGGTCTGGGTGACTCCGACGGCCCGGGCCACCGGGGCGAGGTCGACCGGGGTGAAGTCGTCGTCGATCGCGGCCATGGTGTGCGGATCGATCCAGGGCTGCGGGTGCCGTGCCCGGACCCAGAGGTGGTGGTGCGCGTCGACAATGCCCTGTCGCTGCGCCGCCTCGTTGGTCGTCATCGGACACATCCTGGCACGTTCACGGAAACCCACACCCCGCCCAGTCATTGGTCGAACGCCCGGGTCGGCCCGGTGTTTCGGACCTGATCCGGCAGTCTGACCATGTTAGCGGTAACAGGTCCGACCGACTTGAGTTTTGGTATGACGAATCCGCTGATGCCGAACTGAGTCACCGAAGCGTCGACAAGCTGACGCGTCCGGCTCGCGATGCCGGGTTGACCGCCTCAGGCGGCACCGCTACCGTCGACCCACTATCTGCGGCGACGCGAGGGAAGCCGGTGTGAATCCGGCGCGGTCGCGCCACTGTGAGCGGTTTCCCAGCTTGGATGGGGGGCCGCGAGCCAGGACGCTCGGTCGTCCGCAGCCTTGCGATGGGGACGCGTCATCCCCGGGGAGGTTCGTGTACGCATGTCTAGTTCCACGTCCAGCCAGCCGTTGGTGCATCCCGCTGGCACCGCCCGTCTCCTGTGGATGGTCCTGGCGACCGTCGTCGTGCTCACCCTGCTGGCCTACCTCGTCGCCTTCGACCAGGGGGCGGTCTCGCGCAGCGGCATGTACCTGCACGAGCTGATGCACGACGGCCGGCACCTGCTGGGTGTTCCGTGCCACTGAACGACACCACCGCTCCCCCGTTCGTCACCGTCCTCGTCCGCGGGCTGCTCGCCGGCCTGATCGCCGGGCTGCTCGCCGGGACGTTCGCCTACGTCGCCGGTGAGCCGCACGTCGAGGCGGCCATCGCGATCGAGGAGGCGGCGGCGCACACCGAGCCCGCAGCCGGTGGGCACCAGCACGACGACGAGGATGCCCTGGTCACCCGGAGTGGCCAACGCGGCGGCCTGTTCCTGGCCACCGGCCTGTTCGGCGCCGCGATGGGTGGTCTGCTGGCCACGGCGTACGTCCTGCTGTCCCGCCGCCGGCGGGCCTACGACGACGGGCGGTCGGGCCTGCTGCTGGCCGGCGCGGCGCTGCTCGGCGCGGTGATCGTGCCGTTCCTCAAGTATCCGGCGAACCCACCGGCGGTCGGCGACCCGGCGACCATCAACCAACGAACGGGCACCTACCTGCTGATGGTGGTGCTCGGTCTGGTGGCCGTCTGGGCCGGCTCACTGGGCTACCGAGCGGTCGGCGACCAGGCGCCGTCGTGGCTGCGTATCGCCGCGGCCGTAGGCGGATTCCTGCTGGTCACGGCAGTGTCGTACGTGGTGTTGCCGTCCTTCCAGGAGGTCCCGGCCGATTTCCCCGCGACCCTGCTGTGGGACTTCCGGCTCGCCTCGCTCGGCACCCAGGTGGTGCTCTGGACCGGGATCGGCCTGCTGTTCGCGGCCCTGATGCACCACGACCAGCGCCGCCGGGCCGCCCCAGCACTTCCGAGCACGTGACCGCGACCAGCCTCCGGCTGGTCGCCCACGGTCGCACCGCCGCCCTGCGGCAGGCCCGGTTCGGCGGGACCGACGACGGATTGGACGAGGGTGGCCGACGCTCCGCCCTCGTCCTGTCCCCCGCCGGACCCGACCGGCGGGCGCTGCTGGGCGGCACCGCCGTGTGCCTGTCCAGCCCTGCGACGGCGGCCACCCAGACCGCGTACGCCCTCGGCCTCACGCCCACCGTCGAGGCGGCGCTGGCCGACTGCGACTACGGCCACTGGACCGGCCGGTCGCTGGAGGAGATCGGCACCGAGCAGCCCGACGCGCTGCACGAGTGGTTGTCCGCGCCGGACGCCGCGCCGCACGGGGGCGAGTCGGTTCTGGCGGTGCGCAACCGGGTCGGACACTGGCTGGACGGGCAGCGCGGCCTCGGTCGGCGGGTCATCGCCGTCACTCACCCGCTCGTGATCCGGGTCGCGGTCGTGCACGCGCTGGGGCTGCCGATGGCGACGTACCGGCAGCTGGACGTCGAGCCGTTGGCGATCGTCCAACTCACCGACCATGGCTCACGGTGGCAGCTACGACTGAGCGCGCCGTTACGAGGCGGACCGGCGACCGCCGAGGGTCGACCGCCCCCCATCCCTCGCGCCGAACCGCGGCCAGCCCACGGCGGAACGGTCGTACCTCGGCGAAGTTGGGCGCGACCTGCACCTCG
>NZ_JBEXEV010000036.1:0-71829 GCF_040606435.1 Micromonospora sp. NPDC005413 | reverse complement strand
AGCAGCGTCCGCTGTCCATGCCGATCGCCTTCCTCGCCCTCGCCGCGCAACAGTTTCGGGCCGTGAGTGTTGCGCGGGTTGAAGCAGAGCAAAGGGTACGAGCGGACTGCCGCCCCCTCCGCTGGCCAGCCGACGTCGCTGTGTGCCCGCGTTTTGCGGTAACGACAAGGTGTGAACCAGTCGCCACGTAACGTGAGAATGCAGCCGGCCTTCGGCTGACGCAGGCGTGCACCGGGCCGTCACTGTGGCGGTACCGCTCGGCCAACTACCGGGGCGGACCTCCCCGCACCGCCCGCCGGCCTACTCAGCCGCAGGAGGTACGGACGATGCCCATGCTGTCGGTATTCAATCCTCGGCACACTGTCGCTCCCCCGGGATACAGCCGCTGGCTCATCCCGACCGCGGCACTGGCCGTACACGTGTGCATCGGGCAGGTCTACGCGACCAGCGTCTACAAGAACTCCCTCATCGCGCACTTCGACACCAGCCAGACGGCGATCGGGGCGATCTTCAGCATCGCCATCGTCATGCTGGGTTCGTCCGCGGCCGTGGGTGGCAGGTGGGTGGAGCGCAACGGACCGCGCCGGGCGATGTTCGTCTCCGCCTGCTTCTGGGCCACCGGGTTCCTGGTCGGCGCGCTCGGCATCGCGACCCAGCAACTCTGGCTCCTGTACCTCGGATACGGCGTCATCGGCGGCATCGGGCTCGGCATCGGCTACATCTCGCCCGTCTCCACCCTGATCAAGTGGTTCCCGGACCGGCCCGGCCTCGCCACGGGGCTGGCCATCATGGGGTTCGGCGGCGGTGCACTGGTCGCCGGCCCGCTCGCGCGCCAACTCCTGTCCCTCTACGACTCCGGCTACAACCCCGACAACCCGGCCGCCGTCGCGTCGGGACATGCCCTCGTGGCGCTCTTCGTCACGTTCGGCCTCGGCTATTTCGTGATCATGATGTTCGGCCCCTTCAACGTCCGGGTTCCGGCACCGGACTGGCGGCCCGCCGGTTTCGATCCCGCGAACGTCGCCTCTCGGCCCCTGGTGACAAGGGCGAGCGTGTCCGCGACGAACGCCGTGCGTACCCGGTCGTTCTGGCTGCTGTGGATCGTGCTGTTCTGCAACGTCACGGCGGGCATCGGCATCCTGGAGCAGGCCAGCCCGATGATCCAGGACTTCTTCCGGGACAACGGGGCCACCGCCGTCTCGGTGTCGGCGGCGGCCGGCTTCGTGGGAGTGCTGTCCCTGTTCAACATGGCCGGGCGGTTCGTCTGGTCGACGACGTCCGACCTCATCGGCCGCAAGCCCATCTACATGATCTACCTCGGCGTCGGCATGGTGTTGTATCTGCTGCTCGCCGTGGCCGGTCACTCCGCCACGGCGGTCTTCGTGCTGATCGCCGCAGCGATCATCTCGTTCTACGGCGGCGGCTTCGCGACCATGCCCGCCTACCTGCGCGACCTGTTCGGCACCTTCCAGGTCGGTGCAATCCACGGTCGGATCCTGACCGCCTGGTCGGCCGCGGGCGTCGCCGGCCCGTTGATCGTCAACGGGATCCTCGACACGCAGGGCAAGCCCGGCACCCTCACCGCCTCGGCGTACCGGCCCGCGCTCTTCACCATGGTCGGCATCCTCGCCATCGGGTTCATCGCGAACCTGCTGGTCCGTTCCGTGCCCGAGCGGTTCCACGAACCCGACCGGGGACCAACGTCGCCAGTCGCGAAGGCCAGCATCACCGAGCCGGTCGCTCTGGGCAGAGACAGCCAACCGCCCACGCCGACGCACGTCGGTAGCCAGACCGGGCGGCTCTGGTTGTCGTGGCTGCTGGTCGCGGCGCTACTCGGATATGGCATCGTCCAGACGGCCATCACCGCCGCGAAACTGTTCACCGGCTGACGCGTCACGGCCGGTCAGCGCGGAGAAGGACGACGCCCCTCACGGGGCGCCGTCCTTTCCAGATCCGCTCAGAGCCGGGTCGTCGACCGGTTCTCGTCGAGCCGTTCCCGTTGTGGCACGACCGTGTACTTCGGATCGCGTGCTGACACCCTCCCCGCCTCGAAGACGCCGAACCGGGTGGCGACCGACGATGCCACGAGGGTCGCGCCGGAGATCGCCGCCAGGACCCGGCTGCGTCCGCTGACCAGCGCCGCGGCGGTGCCCACGGCGAGCAGTGCGCGGCCCGCCTTGACCAGCCGGCCGCTGCGGCCGTGCGTGTAGGGCTCGCCGGTCAGTCCCTGCCGCTCCAGTCGGTGCCCTCCGGCCAGCTCGATGGCCGCGGCGGCCAGGACGAGCCGTCGCAGCGGGGCGGTCTCCGCGGCTGGTGCCGCGATCAGCCCAACCCCGGATGCGGCGGCGAGCGCGCTGCCGGCGAAGACGAACGGCAGCGACGGGTAGGCGTCGTGCCAGGACGGTACGGCGGTGTCGGCGAGCAGCACCCCGGTGTACGTGGCCAGCGCCGGCGCGGTGACCGCGGCGGCCAGGCCGGCGACGTTGCCAATGGGCGGTGCGATCCGGCGGGCGAGGCCGAGCGCACCGTGCTGCGGGAGCAGTGGCGCGAGCTCCACGACCGCGGCCACGCCGGCCAGCGGCCCGAACGCGGCGAGGATCCAGGTGCCGACCGACATCGGCGAGGTCAGCTTGGCCACCCGGAGCATGTGATGGAACCGGTCCGGCCGACCGAGGTCGTGGACCAGCAGGTACGTGCTGGCGGCGACGCCGCCGAGGGCCGTCCAGCGGCCCACCTTGCGCAGCCCGGGTCGTCCGGTCAGTTGGGCGCCCGCGCCGATCAGCGCACTTCCGGCGGCGAGGCCCCCGGTGAACAGGTAGCCGGCGATGTCGTACTTCCACACCGGCGGTTTGAGGACCGGCCGGCCGTAGTAGGAGGCGAAGTCGGCCGGCGGCACCGTGAGCTGCTCGCCGTCGCCGCCGCGTCGCCTGCCGGGCTGCCGGTGGCGCTTCCCGTCGGGATGGTCGAGGCCGGCCTGGAACTCGCGGAACCGGGCGCCGGCCGGCTCGTTCGAGGGCGTCGCGTCGGTCATGGCCGCCTGCCCAGGAACGCGACCGCCGCGGCGACGGCCATCGTCATCGCCGCCAGGCCGGCGCGCTTCCACATGGCTGGCAGGTCGCGGGTGGTCACGATCGGGTCGGGTGGTAGGCCGTACACCTCGGGCTCGTCCAAGAGCAGGAAGAACGCCCCGTCACCACCGACACCATCGTTCGGGTCATGCCCGTACAGCCGCGCCTCGGGCACCCCCCGCTCATGCAAAGTAGCCACCCGCGCGGCGGCCCGCTCCCGCAACTCATCCAGAGCCCCGTACTGGATCGACTCCGTCGGACACGCCTGCGCACACGCCGGAGTCATCCCCACGCCGAGCCGGTCGTAGCAGAGCGTGCACTTCCACGCCCGACCATCATCCTTACGCTGATCAATCACCCCGTACGGGCACGCCGAGATGCAGTAGCCGCACCCGTTACAGATGTCCTCCTGCACCACCACCGTCCCGAACTCCGTCCGGAACAGCGAACCCGTCGGACAGACATCCAGACACGCCGCGTGAGTGCAGTGCTTGCACACATCCGACATCATCAACCAACGGAAATCAGTACGCCCCTCCACGCCGGTGCCCCGACCCGGCGGCTGCGCACCCGGCATCCCGAGGAACTCCGGCCCACCCGACATCCGGGCCGCCGCTGCCGGCGAGCCGGGCGGGAGGCCCGGGTCCGTCCCGGTGTCGGTGCGGGTACGCGCGCCGACCGCCGCCGTCGCCGGGCTGACCGCCGGCCCGACCGGGTTCTCCTCGAACGCGGGTGTGGACCAGCCGGACGGACGGGCCTGCTCCACGAACGCGACGTGCCGCCACGAGTTCGCGGTCAGCGCCCCGGTGTTGTCGTACGACATGCCCAGCAGGTCCAGCCCGCTCTCCGGGACGCCGTTCCACTCCTTGCACGCGACCTCGCAGGCCTTGCACCCGATGCAGACGCTGGTGTCGGTGAAGAACCCCATCCGCGGCGGCGCGTCCACGTAACCGGCGTCGGGTGCCGGGTCGAGCGGCCCGTACAGGGCGTTGGCATGCGCCATCGGTCAGACCTCCTGGTCGCGGCCGCTGTCGGGGTCGTCGGTCGTGACCTGCGGTGGATAGTGCGGGTTGAGATCCCCGGACCGCCGTCGGTAGTCGACGAGGAGGTCCAGCAGTTCCCGTCCTCTGGGTCGCCGCCCGGATCGGATGTCGCAGGTGCCGACCTTGCTTTCCTGGATCAGGACGTTCGGGTCGAGGCTGATCCCGAACAGGTCGTTGGCCGAGTCACCGGTCACCAGGCCCTCGGGGCCGAAGTGGTACGGCAGCCAGAGCTGGTGGATGATCCGGCCGTCCACGCGCAACGGGGTGAGTCGGTCGGTCACCAGCACCCGCGCCTCGATGGCCGCGCGGGCGGTGATCATGTGCGCCCAGCCCAGGTGGTTGAGCCCGCGTTCGGTCGCCAACTCCGGCGACACCTCGACGAACATCTCCGGTTGCAGCTCCGCGAGGGGCGACACGTTGCGGCTCATCGCGCCGGCGGTGTGGTGCTCGGTGAGCCGGCTGACCGTGAAGATGTACGGGAACACCTGGCTGTACGGCTCCGGTGGGCTCGGGTTGAGCGTGTTGATCGGGTGGGTGTAGACCTTGCGGGTCGGGTTGGACTGCTGGCGGTAGAGCGGGTTGCGCACCGGTGATTCCACGGGCTCGTAGTGGGTGGGCATCGGCCCGTCGAGCACACCGGTGGGCGCGTACAGCCAGCCCTTGCCGTCGCTCTGCAGAATGAACGGGTCGTCGCCGGCGATGCCCGCCACACCCGAGGCGTCGTGGGCCGGTCGGTAGGACGGCGGTTTGGTCTTCTCGAAGTCCGGCACGTCGTAGCCGGTCCACTCGGCCTTGTCCGGGTCCCACCAGACGTAGCGCTTGCGCTCACTCCACGGGTTGCCGTCCGGGTCGGCCGAGGCACGGTTGTAGAGGATGCGCCGGTTCGCCGGCCAGGCCCAGCCCCACTCCAGGGCTACCAGGGACTGCTCGCTGGCGGGTTTGCGCCGGGCTGCCTGGTTGACGCCGTCCGCGTACACGCCGCTGTAGATCCAGCACCCGCAGACCGTGGAGCCGTCGTCCTTCATCTCGGTGAAGGACGACAGTGGCCGGCCGGTCGCCACGTCGTACCCGTTGATCTCGCGTAGCACCGCCTCGGCGCTCGGCTCGACGGTCGCGCCGTGCGTCGGATAGTCCCAGGCCAGGTCGAGCAGCGCACGGTCGCGGGGCTTGGTCGACGTCGCCAACCGTTCCCGGATGATGCGACCGAGATGGTAAAAGAACCAGAGCTCGGAGCGGGCGTCGCCCGGCGGCTCGACGGCCTTCTCCCGCCACTGCAACAGCCGTTGGGTCTGGGTGAACGTGCCCTCCTTCTCCACATGGGAGGCGGCGGGCAGGAAGAACACCTCGGTGCGGCACTCCTCGGGCACGATCTCACCGGTCTCGATCTCGGGCGCACTCTGCCAGAACGTCGCGCTTTCGATCTCGAACAGGTCCCGGACGACCAACCAGTCCAGGTTGGCCATGCCCAGCCGCTGCGCCCGGCCGTGCGCCGAGCCGACCGCCGGGTTCTGCCCCAGCAGGAAGTACCCCTTGACCTTGCCGTCGATCATGTTCAGCACCTGCTGGTAGGTGCCGTGATCACCGGTCATCCGGGGCATGTAGCCGTAGCAGTAGTCGTTGTCGGCGGTGGCGGCATCGCCCCAGTACGCCTTGAGCAGGTTGACGGCGTACGCGCGGGCGTTGCCCCAGTAGCCCTTCTGCCCGGGGTGCCGGATGCTGTCGACCCACTCGTCGAAGCTCGGATGGTCGGCGTGGTGCGGCATCGGCAGGTAACCAGGCAACAGGTTGAACAGCGTCGGAATGTCGGTGGAGCCCTGGATGCTGGCATGCCCGCGCAGCGCCATGACCCCGCCACCCGGGCGGCCCATGTTGCCCAGCAGCAACTGGATGATCGCGCCGGTGCGGATGTACTGCACGCCGACGCTGTGCTGGGTCCAGCCCACCGAGTAGACGAGCATGCTGGTCCGCTCCCGGCCGGAGTTCTGCGCCCACGCCTGGGCCAGCTCCAGGAACCTGTCCTGCGGGATGCCGCAGACCCGCTCCACCATTTCGGGCGTATAGCGGGCGTAGTGCCGCTTGAGGATCTGGTAGACGCAGCGCGGGTGCTGCAACGTCTCGTCGCGTTCGGTGTCGCCGTTGACCGGGGCGCCGTGCGACTCGTGCTCCAGCCCGGCTGCGGTCTCCCGCTGCGTCTCGGTGTCGCGGGTTGCCTCGTTCTGCCCGTTGCCCGCGTACCGCCAGCTGGCCTGGTCGTAGGAGGCGTTTTCGTTCTTGAAGCCGGAGAAGAGCCCGTGCAGGTCATCGGCGTCGACGAACTCCTCGGTCACGATCGTCGCGGCGTTGGTGTAGGAGACCACGTACTCCCGGAAGTCGAGCTCGTTGTTCAGGATGTAGCGCACCACCCCGCCGAGCAGGGCGATGTCCGTGCCCGCCCGGATCGGCAGGTACGCGTCAGCCAGCGCGCTGGTCCGGGTGAACCGCGGGTCGACGTGGAAGATCTTGGCGCCGCGGCGCTTGGCCTCCATGACCCACTGGAAGCCCACCGGGTGAGCCTCGGCCATGTTCGAACCCTGAATGACGATCATGTCGGAGTTCGACAGGTCCTGCTGGTACTGGGTGGCGCCGCCACGGCCGAAGCTGGTCCCCAGACCGGGGACGGTGGAGGAGTGTCAAATACGGGCCTGGTTCTCGATCTGGAGCGCCCCCATCGCGGTGAACAACTTCTTGATGAGGTAGTTCTCCTCGTTGTCCAGCGTCGCCCCACCCAGACTGGAGATGCCCAGCGTCCGGTTGAGCGGTCGGCCATCGTCGTCGACGTCCTCCCAGGTCTCGTCCCGGGCGGCCAGGACCCGATCGGCGATCATGTTCAGCGCCGTGTCGAGGTCGAGGTCCTCCCACTCGGTGCCGTACGGCCGGCGGTAGCGGACCTTCGTCTGGCGCAGCGGGCTGGTCACCAGACTCTTGCTCGCCGCGCCCTTCGGGCAGAGCCGACCCCGCGAGATCGGGCTGTCCGGGTCGCCCTCGATCTGACTGACCTGCCCGTCCTTGACGTACACCCGCTGGCCGCAGCCGACGGCGCAGTACGGGCAGACGGACCGGGCCACCGAGTCGGCGGTTTCGGTGCGGGCGGTGAGCGCCCGGGATCCATCGGACTTGGCCGCGGCACCCCGGCCGAGCGGGTCGGTGCCGGTGAGCTGGCGATAGACCGGCCAGCCCTCGATCCAGCTGCGCACCCCCATCGCCGCACCTTTCCGGCCAATCCCACCAAATGCGAACAGTCTGACATTAGACGAGGTGTCGGCCCGGTCGCAGCAGGATCACGAGAGCCATGTGGTCAGGTCGGCTCAACCTGGCCGATGCTGATGGTTCGTGGTCAGGGGTCGTACGACGCTGTCGAGCTGAGTCGTTTGTGACATCAGGTGGCGTCACGGCCTCGGCGACGCCAGCCCACCGCTGAATCGTTTACGACATCAGCTCGAAAGCGTCTCGCGGGCGGATCCTCCGCCGGCACCCGAGCGGATTGGCCGCGGTGCGCCAGCAAGGACGGTCATGCGAGTGCACGGGTGGCCCGGACGAAGCGGGCTCGTACCAGGGCAATGTCCCGGTGCGACTGTCGTGACCACACTCTCGCCGATCTGATGGACCTTCGGCCAACTCCCCCGTGAGCTCCTGGTGCAGCGGCCGACTGTCACTAGCGTGTGGCGAGTCGCTCCAGCAGGGCGGCGCTCTTTGCCAGCAACGCCCGCTCCTCATCCGTGAGTTCGGCCTCGATGGCCTGCGCGAGCCAACCGGCCCGGCGGCCGCGCTCCGCTTCGAGCGCGGCCCGGCCCGCGTCCGACAGCTCGACCAGTGACTTTCGGCGGTCCGTGGGGTGCGCCCGGCGCGTGATCAGGTTCTGTTCTATGAGCAGCCCCACCGCCCGCGCCATCGACTAGGGGCGTACGCGCTGATCGGCGGCGAGGGGAGACCGTCACCGCTCGCCAGATCATCGACAGCCGGGGCAACCCCACGGTCGAGGTCGACGTCGTCCTGGCGGACGGGTCCCTGGGGCGCGCGGCTGTCCCCTCCGGTGCCTCCACCGGTGCCCGGGAGGCCGTGGAACTGCGCGACGGAGACTCCGCGCGCTGGCACGGCAAGGGCGTCGACCGCGCGGTGGCCCACGTCAACGGGGAGATAGCGGCGTCCGTGCGCGGCCGGGACGCAGCGGACCAGGCGGGTCTCGACGCCGCGTTGGTCGCCCTCGACGGCACCGCCACGAAATCTCGGCTCGGCGCCAACGCGATCCTCGGCGTCTCCCTCGCCGCCGCCAAGGCCGCCGCCGCAGCCCACCACCAGCCCCTCTACCGCTACCTCGGCGGCGCCGACGCCCACCTCCTGCCGCTGCCGACGATGAACATCGTCAACGGCGGCGCCCATGCCGACAACCCGCTGGACTTCCAGGAGTTCATGATCGCGCCCGTGGGCACGGACACCTTCGCCGAAGCCGTCCGCATGGGCAGCGAGGTCTTCCACACCCTGCGCCGGGATCTACTGGCCGCCGGGCATTCCACGGGCGTCGGCGACGAGGGTGGCTTCGCGCCCGCGCTGCGTACCGCTGAGGAGGCGCTCGACTTCGTGCTGGCCGCCATCGAGCGCACCGGCTACCGTGCCGGCACGGACATCGGCCTGGTCATGGACCCGGCGTCGTCGGAGTTCTTCCGCGACGGGGTGTACGACTACGCGGGCGAGGGGGTGCGCCGCACCCCCTCGGAGCACGCCGACTACCTGGCCAGGCTCATCGACGCCTACCCGGTCGTCTCCATCGAGGACCCGATGGCGGAGAACGACCTGGACGGCTGGCGCGAGCTCACCGCCCGCGTCGGCGAGCGCTGTCAGCTCACCGGCGACGACGTGTTCTGCACCAACGCGACGCTGCTGCGCGAGGGCATCCGCACCGGCGTCGGCAACTCGGTCCTGGTCAAGGTCAATCAGATCGGGACCCTGACCGAGGCGCTGGCCGCGGTGACCATGGCTCACCAGGCGGGCTGGACGGTTGTCATGTCGCACCGCTCGGGCGAGACGGAGGACACCACCATCGCGGATCTGGCGGTGGCGACCGGCTGCGGTCAGATCAAGACCGGCTCGCTCTCCCGCTCCGACCGCACGGCGAAGTACAACCAACTGATCCGGATCGAGGAGGAGTTGGGCGACTCGGCGCGTTTCGCAGGCCGCTCCGCACTGCGGCGGGCGTGAACAGCAGGCAAAGGTAGCAACCACGCGGGCCTCCGATCACGATCGGTGCACCAACCGGAAGCGCTCGGTGACCACCATGGTGTCGTCGTCGGCCGTGAACCCTGGATCGCCCAGCTCGGCGCGCACTTCCGCGCTGTGCCAGAACGTCTCGTGCCCCGCCCGCCACTGCGCCACCGACTCGTCCCCCTCGCCCTCGTCCAGGGCGTGTTGCAGGTCGACGTCGGCGAGCCGTAACACCCGCACCTCGGTCAGCTCGATCACCGCGACCCGCCGACCCTCGGAGTTCACCACGGCGGATCGTTCGCCCACCTCGGGCAGCGGGTCGCCAGCGCGCTCGTATCCGACCAGCAGGGCGGACGTCGAGGTCTTGGTGCCGGAGAGGATCGTGGCCACCAGACTGTCCCGCAGCGGTCCCGGAAACGCGAACTCGGCAAGCGGAAGATCGTCGATTTCCATGCGCGGAGGGTACGTGATCGATGACCCGCGAGGGACCGTGTCGACAGGGGCGCCCGGCCGGCAACTGGCCGCCGGGTGGCCGGGGTGCTCGCACTTCCTTTGCTCTGCTTCAACGGACGCAACGGCGGGTGTCCGGATATCGGACGCGTGGTGTTGCGTGGAGTGAAGCAGAGCAAAGGACGCAGTGCAGGGGTCGTCCCCTGTCGACGGCTCGGGTTGGCCTGACAGGCGACCGCGTCGGGACAGTTAGCGAATGATCGGCGGGGCCAGGTCAGGTGTGGTGGATCGGGGTCTCCAGCTCGCTGAGCGGGCGACCCGAGCCGCCCCAGGCCTGGGCGGTGATCTCGGCGGCGATCGCCACGGCCGTCTCCTCCGGTGTTCGCGCGCCCAGGTCCAGCCCGATCGGCGAGGAGAGCCGGGCCAGCGCGCTCTCCTCCACACCCGCCTCGCGCAACCGGCGCATCCGGTCGTCGTGTGCGCGGCGGCTGCCCATCGCGCCGATGTAGCGGGCGGGTGTGCGGAGGGCCACCTGGAGCAGCGGCACGTCGAACTTGGGGTCGTGCGTCAGGACGCAGAGCACCGTGCGGTCGTCGACGGTCGTCGACTCCAGGTACGCGTGCGGCCACTTGACGACGAGGTCGTCGGCGTCCGGGAAACGCGCGCGGGTGGCGAACACCGGGCGGGCGTCGCAGACCGTTACGTGGTAGCCGAGGAACCTGCCCATCCGGGCCATCGCGGCGGCGAAGTCGATCGCGCCGAAAATGATCATTCGGGGCGGCGGCACGTACGACTGGACGAACACGGCCACCTCATCGCCGCGCTGCTCCCCCTGCCGGCCCAGGTGGATCATGCCGGTGACGCCGAGGGCGAGCATCCCGCGCGCCTGCCGGGCCGCCGCGTCGTCCAGGTCGGGTGCACCGAGGGTGCCCGCGACCCGGTCGGGCCAGATCACCAGTTGGGCGTTCTCGACCGATGCGGTGGCGACCGGGCGGCCGTCCCGGATCGCGGCGAGCACCTCGTCGGGCTCGGTCATCGCGACACTCGGTTGGACCAGGATCTGGATCGTGCCACCGCAGGTCAGGCCGATGTCGAACGCGTCGTCGTCGCTGACACCGAAGGTCTGGGTGTGGGCCGTTCCGGTCTCCAGCGCGGTCCGGCACAGCTCATAGACGGCACCTTCGACGCAACCGCCCGAGATGCTGCCCAGCACCTCGCCGTGCACCGAGACGGCCATCGCCGCGCCCGCCTGCCGGGGCGCCGACTGCCAGGTCCGTACGACGGTCGCGACGGCGAACGCGACGCCGGTGGTGCGCCAGCCCGTCAGCCCGTCGACGATGTCCCGCATGGCCGCACGATCCGGGAGCCCCGGCGGCACCGTCAACGGCGACCTAAGCAGTTACTTAGGTCGCCGTTGACTTTGGCCACCGCCGGGCAGAGATTTTGCCGGACTGCGGGAGGTGCGACATGCAGGTGCCGGCACCGTTCGAGTACGAGCGAGCCACCAGTGTGGACCATGCGATCGGCCTGTTGGAGCGGCTGGGCGGCACGGCGCGCCTGATCGCCGGCGGGCACAGCCTGCTGCCGATGATGAAGCTGCGGCTGGCCAACTTCGACTACCTGATCGACATCAACGACCTGCACGCCGAGCTGGGCTACATCGAGACCGGCCCGGACGAGGTACGCATCGGAGCGCTCACCCGGCATCGGGAGCTGCTCGAATCCGCCGTGCTGGCGGCGGCGTTCCCCATCTTCGCTGACGCCGAACGGGTGATCGCCGATCCGGTGGTGCGTAACCGGGGCACCCTGGGCGGCTCGCTCTGCCAGGCCGACCCGTCCGAGGATCTCTCGGCGGTCTGCACGACGCTGGACGCGCGGTGCGTGATCCGTGGTCCGGGCGGCGCCGAGCGGGTCGTGTCGATGGAGGAGTTCCACGTCGGGCCGTACGAGACGGCCGTCGCGGACGACGAGATCCTCGTCGAGATCCGGCTGCCGGTGCGGCCGGGCTGCGGCAGCGCGTACGCCAAGGTCGAGCGCCGGGCCGGCGACTGGGCCGTGGTGTCGGCCGGCGCGGCGGTGTGGCTCGACGGCGGCGCGATCGTCGACGCCCGGGTCGGGCTCGCGGCGGTCGGCCCCAACACGACGGGCATTCCGGAGATCTCGGCGGCGCTACGCGGGCAGGAGCCCTCGGAGAGCCTCTACGAGCAGGCCGGGGCGATCGCGGCGCGCAACTGCGACCCGGTGACCGACCAGCGCGGCAGTGCGGACTACAAGCGGCATCTGGCCGCCGAGCTGACCAGGCGGACCCTGCGCCGGGCCGTCGAACGGGCGAGGAGCTGAGCATGCAGGTCACCATGACCGTCAACGACGTCGAGGTCACCCGGGAGATCGAGGCCCGACTGCTGCTGGTGCACTTCCTGCGGGACGTGCTGGGCCTGACCGGCACCCACTGGGGCTGCGACACCAGCAACTGCGGCACCTGCGTGGTCTGGCTGGACGGCGAGCCGGTGAAGTCGTGCACCGTGCTCGCGGCGATGGCCGGCGGCCACCAGGTGCGTACCGTCGAGGGCCTCGCCAAGGGTGCCGAGCTGGACCCGATCCAGCAGGGCTTCATGCAGTGCCACGGTCTGCAGTGCGGCTTCTGCACGCCCGGGATGATGATGACCGCGCGGGCGCTGCTCGACCGCAACCCCGATCCGAGCGAGACGGAGATCCGGGAGGCGATCTCGGGTCAGATCTGCCGGTGCACGGGTTACGCCACCATCGTCCGCTCGGTCCGCTGGGCCGCCGTGGCCGAGGCGCAGGCCGCGGCCCAGGTCGCCGAGACCACCGAATCGCCCGAGGCCGGCGAGATCGCCGACGCCGGCCAGACCGCGGGGGCCGTCGCATGACCACCGTGCACGAGCGCGTGGACACGTTCCACGACAACGACCAGAAGCCCGTCGGGTACGGCCGGATGCTGCGCAAGGAGGACCCGAGGTTCCTCCGTGGTCGCGGCCGGTACGTCGACGACGTCCAACTGCCCGGCATGCTGCACCTCGCGATCCTCCGGTCCCCGGTGGCGCACGCCCGGATCGTCAGCATCGACACGAGCGCCGCCGAGGCGTCGCCCGGGGTGAAGGCGGTGGTGACCGGGGCGATGCTGGCGGAACAGAACCTGGCCTGGATGCCGACCCTCTCCAACGACGTGCAGGCCGTGCTCGCCACCGACAAGGTGCGCTTCCAGGGCCAGGAGGTGGCGTTCGTCGTCGCCGAGGACCGGTACGCGGCGCGCGACGCGTTGGAGCTGATCGAGGTCGAGTACGACGTCCTCGACCCGGTGATCGACGCGCGTCGCGCCTTGGAGCCGGGCGCCCCGCTGATCCGCGACGACCTGGATGGCAAGACCAACAACCACTGCTTCGACTGGGAGACCGGCGACGAGGCGGCCACCGAGGCGGTCTTCGCCCGCGCCGACGTCGTGGTCAGCCAGGATCTCGTCTATCCCCGGGTGCACCCGGCGCCCATGGAGACCTGCGGGGCGGTCGCCGACTACGACGCCGTCGACGGCAAGCTGCGACTCTGGTCGACGACCCAGGCGCCGCACGCGCACCGCACCCTCTACGCCATCGTGGCGGGCCTGCCCGAGCACAAGATCCAGGTGATCTCGCCGGACATCGGTGGCGGGTTCGGCAACAAGGTGCCGATCTACCCCGGGTACGTCTGCGCGATCGTCGCCTCGATCGTCACCGGCAAGCCGGTGAAGTGGATGGAGGACCGCTCGGAGAACCTGATCAGCACCGGCTTCGCCCGCGACTACATCATGCGCGGGGAGATCGCCGCGACCCGCGACGGCCGGATCCTCGGCATCCGCACCAACGTGCTGGCCGACCACGGCGCGTTCAACGGCACCGCCGCCCCGGTGAAGTACCCGGCCGGCTTCTTCGGGGTCTTCACCGGCAGCTACGACATCGAGGCCGCGTACTGCTCGATGACGGCGGTCTACACCAACAAGGCGCCCGGCGGCGTCGCGTACGCCTGCTCGTTCCGCATCACCGAGGCGGTCTACCTGGTCGAGCGGATCGTCGACTGCCTCGCTGACGAGCTCGGCATGGACCCGGCCGAGCTGCGGTTGAAGAACTTCATCCAGCCGGAGCAGTTCCCGTACACGACGAAGACCGGCTGGGTGTACGACTCGGGCAACTACGAGCCGACGATGCGGCTGGCGATGGAGATGGCCGGCTACGACGAGTTGCGCCGCGAGCAGGCCGAGAAGCGGGCCCGGGGCGAGCTGATGGGCATCGGAATCGCGTTCTTCACCGAGGCCGTCGGCGCCGGCCCTCGCAAGGACATGGACATTCTCGGGCTGGGCATGGCCGACGGCTGTGAGCTGCGCGTCCACCCGACCGGAAAGGCCGTGGTACGCCTCAGCGTGCAGTCCCAGGGTCAGGGGCACGAGACCACGTTCGCGCAGATCGTCGCCGAGGAGATCGGAATCCCGCCGGCGGACATCGAGGTGCTGCACGGCGACACCGACAACACCCCGTTCGGCCTCGGCACGTACGGCAGCCGTTCGACGCCCGTGTCGGGCGCGGCGGCGGCCCTGGTTGCCCGCAAGGTCCGCGACAAGGCCCGGATCATCGCCTCGGGGATGCTCGAGGTGTCGGTGGCCGACCTGGAGTGGGAGAAGGGCGCGTTCCACGTCACGGGTGACCCGGGACGGTCCGTCACGATCCAGGACATCGCCCTGCGCGCGCACGGGGCGGGTGACCTGCCCGAGGGCATCGAAGGTGGGCTGGAGGCGCAGATCTGCTACAACCCGTCGAACCTGACGTACCCGCACGGCGCGTACATCTGCGTGGTGGACATCGATCCCGGCACCGCGCAGGTGACGGTTCGACGGTTCATCGCGGTCGACGACTGCGGCACCCGGATCAACCCGATGATCATTGAGGGGCAGGTGCACGGCGGGTTGACCGACGGGGTCGGCATGGCCCTGATGGAGATGATCGCGTTCGACGAGGACGGCAACTGTCTCGGCGCGTCCCTCATGGACTATCTGATCCCGACGTCGCTGGAGGTGCCCGACTGGGAGACCGGCTTCACCGTGACGCCGTCGCCGCACCACCCAATCGGTGCGAAGGGCGTGGGTGAGTCCGCGACGGTGGGGTCGCCGCCCGCGATCGTCAACGCGGTCGTGGACGCCCTGAAGCCCTTCGGCGTCCGCCACGCCGACATGCCGCTGACGCCGTCGCGGGTCTGGGACGCGATGCGCGGCCAGGCCCGGCCGCCGATCTGAGGGAGCCGAGGATGACCACCATCGCGGAGCGCGCCCGGGAGCTGACCGACACCCGGGAGCCGTTCGTCCACGCCACCGTGGTCCGCGCACAGGACCCGACGTCGGCCCGGCCGGGTGACGCCGCGGTGATCCGTTCGGACGGCTCGATCGAGGGCTTCGTCGGCGGGGCGTGCGCCGAGAGTTCGGTGCGGGCGGCAGCACTCGACACCCTGCGCGACGGCACCGCGCTGCTGCTGCGGGTGCTGCCGGACGGCGCAGCCCCGTTCCCGGAGACACCGGGGGCGCGGGTGGTGGTCAACCCCTGCCACTCCGGCGGCGCGATCGAGGTCTTCCTTCGACCGATGCTGCCGGCGCCGGCGCTGCGGGTGGTCGGCAGCACGCCGATCAGCGCCGCGGTGGCGACCCTCGCCGCGTTCCTCGACTTCGACGTCGTCACGGCCGACGACTGCACCGGCTGCACCGCCGTCGTGGTGGCCGGGCTCGGCAAGGGCGAGCAGGAGGCGATCCGGGCCGCGCTGGACGCCGGCGTGGGGTTCATCGCGCTCGTCGCCAGTGGCAAACGCGGCGCGGCTCTGCTCGACGAGCTGGGCCTGACCGACGCCGAACGGGCCCGCGTCCACTCACCGGCCGGGGTGGACATCGGCGCGCAGACGCCACCGGAGATCGCCCTGTCGATCATGTCCGAGATCGTGCGGGCAATCCGGGTGGACGGGCTGACCCCGTCCTCGGGCGCGCCGGTCGCCCGGCCGCAGCAGGCCGTCGACCCGGTGTGCGGAATGACCGTGCTGGTCGGCTCGGAGACCCCGCACGCCCGAGTCGACGGGCAGGACCTCTGGTTCTGCTGCGCCGGCTGCCTCGCGAGTTACACGGCGGCGTAGCCCGTGTTCCTGACCGGCCTGGTGCTCGCCGCGGGCGCGTCGGTGCGGCTTGGCGAGGCGAAGCAACTGCTCCCGTACCAGGGGCGGACGCTGCTCGACGCCACCCTCGACCTGGCCCGCTCGTGCGACTTCGACCAACTGCTCGTCGCCCTGGGCGGCGCTGCGGGCGAGATCCGCGGCCGGGTGGACCTGACCGGCTGCCAGGTCGTGGAGAACTCGGCGTTCAGCAGCGGCTGCGGGTCGTCGGTCAGCACGGCCGCGCGGGCGGTGGACCCGCGCGCCGACGCGCTCGTGCTGCTCCTCGGCGACCAACCCGGCGTCCGCGCCGAGGACGTCCGCCGGGTCGCCGGGGCGGCCACCCCGCTGGCCGTGTGCCGGTACGCCGACGGGCTCGGCCATCCGTTCCGCTTCGGCCGCGCGGTCCTTCCCGAGCTGTACGACCTGCACGGCGACAAGGCCGTGTGGAAGCTGCTGCACTCCGGTCGCCACCCGGTGACCGAGGTGCCCGTCGACGGGCCGGTGCCGATCGACGTGGACACCCGAGCGGACTACGAGCGCCTGTTGGCGGGCGAGGCATGAAGGACGCCCTGACCGTGCGGCACCGCCTCGACGCCGTCGACTACCTGGTCGACGACGGCATGGCGATGGCCCTGTTCCTGGCGTTGCGCCTCGGCCGGCCCCTGCTGCTGGAGGGTGAGCCGGGTGTCGGCAAGACCGCTGCGGCGAAGGCGTTGGCCCGCGCGCTGGAGACGCCGCTGATCCGGTTGCAGTGCTACGAGGGGCTGACCGCAGGCGAGGCGCTCTACGAGTGGAACTACCAGCGACAACTGCTGGCGATCCGGCTCGCCGAGGCGAACCATGCCCGGCTCACCGATGCCGACCTGTTCAGCGCCGAGTTCCTCCAGGAACGGCCGATCCTGCGGGCCGTACGCCACCGGGGGCCGGTCCCACCGGTGCTGCTGATCGACGAGATCGACCGGGCCGACGACGAGTTCGAGGCGCTGCTGTTCGAGTTCCTCGGTGAGGCCGGCATCACGATCCCGGAACTCGGCACGTTCACCGCCCGCACGCCGCCCGTCGTGGTGCTCACCTCCAACCGCAGCCGGGAACTGCACGACGCGCTACGCCGCCGCTGCCTGTACCACTGGATCGACTTCCCCGAGCCGGCCCGCGCCGTGGAGATCGTCCGCCGGGCCGTACCGGGCGCCACCGAGCCGCTGATCCGCACGGCGGTCCAGTTCATCGGCGGCGTACGCGACCGGGAGTTGGAGAAGGCGCCCGGGATGGCGGAAACCATCGACTGGGTCGGGGCGCTGGCGGTGCTGGGCGCCGCCGACCTGGCCGCCGACAACGTCGCGCAGACCATCGGCACCATCGCCAAGACCCCCGACGATCGCGCCGTGGTCGCCGCCGCGCTCGGCGCCTACCAGGAGAGTCAACCATGAAGATCACCAATGAGTTCACCGTCACCGTCCCGATCGAGCGGGCGTGGGCGGTGCTCACCGACCTGGAGGGAATCGCGCCCTGCCTGCCGGGCGCCCAGTTGACCGGTGTCGACGGCGACGTCTACCGGGGACGGGTGAAGGTCAAGGTCGGGCCGGTCATCTCGGAGTTCGCGGGCACCGCCCGGTTCGTCGAGAAGGACGACACGGCCTACCACGGGGTGATCGACGCGAAGGGCCGCGACGCCCGGTCCACCGGGAACGCGTCCGCGCTGGTCACCGCCCGACTGCGCCCGGACGGCGACCGGACGCTGGTCACCGTGGACACCGACCTGAAGATCTCCGGCAAGCTGGCCCAGTTCGGCAGCGGCATGATCAAGGAGGTGTCGGGCAGGTTGCTGGCCCAGTTCGTCGCCAACCTGGAAGCCAAGATCGCAGCCGACCAGCCGACGTCAGCCACCGTCGGGGCCGCTACGCCAGTGCCCGCCGCCCGGACCGGGTCCGATGCCGTCACGTCCGCGGCGCAACCCGAACCAGGGCTCGCCCCGGCCGCGTCCGCCGCGGCGGTCGCGACCACGCCCACCACCACCGCTGTCGCGCCCTCCCCGGTCGAGCCGTCGCCGCTCGCCCCCTCGTCCGCCGAGCCGCCGCCGACCGGGCAGCCGGCCGCCGAGCCATCCGCCGCCGGGTCGCCAGGCGTCGGGTCGCCGCCGATGAAGCCGTCGCCGACCGAGCTGCCGGCCGTCGGGTCGCCGCCCGTCAGGTCGTCGCCGATGGAGCCGTCGCCTGTCGAGCCGCCGGCCGCCGGCATGCGGGCCACGCCGACCGCCGAGCCGGAGGCGCTCGACCTGCTCAGCATCGCTGGCGGTTCGATCACCAAGCGGCTCGTACCGCTGGCCGTCGGTCTTGTCGCGGCCGGTGCGGTGATCGCCTGGCTGGTCGCACGCCGGTGAGCCCGGCCGTGCTGCGCGGGGTCGACCGGGCCGCGTTCGCGGTGGCGTTCGCCAGCCGGCTGCGACGAGCTGGCATCCCGGCCGGGCTCACCGACGTGGACGACTTCGTCCGGGCACTCGCCGCCAGCCCACCCGACTCGATGTCCACGCTCTACTGGACCGCCCGGATCAGCCTGGTCCGACGGCACACCGACCTCGCCGCGTTCGACCGCGTCTTCGCGGCGATCTTCGCGGATCCCCCGCCACTGCCCCGGCCGTCGCGGTCCGCGCCTCCGACGGAGGGTCACGACGACGTGTACGTCCGGGTGCCCGCCGACACCGACGACGTGGGCTCGGGCGGCGGCCTGCCGTGGGCCACCCTGCCGCCAGCCGTCGCAAACGCGACGGAACACGACACCGCACTGCGGCTGCCCGAGCGGCGCCCCAGCGCCCTCGCCGGGCTCGCCGACCGCCCGTTCGACGAACTCGACGCCGCGCAGGTCACGCAGCTCGGCGACGCCCTACGCGCGGCCGTCGCCGGCTGGCCGACCCGGCGCACCCGGCGACACACCGCCGGCCCGACCGGTCCCCGGATCGCGCTGCGACCCACCATCGCCCGGGCCCGCCGCACCGGCTGGGAACCCGTCGAGGTCGTCCGCGAGCGGCCGGTGAGGCGACCACGCCGGGTCGTGCTGCTCTGCGACGTGAGCGAGTCGATGCGGGCGCAGGCGACCGCGTACCTGCATCTGATGCGGGCGTTCGCGGTGGTCGCCGACGCGGAGGTCTTCGCGTTCGCGACGACGCTGACCCGACTCACCGTGGTGCTGCGACACACCTCGGCGGCCGAGGCGGTCGCCCAGGCGAGTGCCGCCGTGACCGACCGGTACGGGGGCACCCGGATCGCCACGAACCTGCGCGCCCTGCTCACCTCCCACCACGCGGACGCCGTACGCGGGGCGGTGGTGGTGATCGGCTCGGACGGCTGGGACAGCGATCCGCCCGACGAGCTGGCCGCGGTGATGGCCCGGTTGAGCCGCCGCGCGTACCGGATCGTCTGGTTGAATCCCCGCGCCGGCACACCCGGCTTCGCCCCCCGGGTCGGCGGCATGGCCGCCGCTCTCCCCTACTGCGACCGGATGCTGCCGGCCGGCACCTTCCAGGACCTGCTGGTCGTCGCCCGTCAGCTCCAGAGCGTCACGTGCACCGACGGCCGGAAGTGGCCGACGCTGACGCCCGCGCCGCGCATCATCGCCTGAATCGCCCTCGGGGTCGACGAGAAGCGGCACAGCTCGTCGGCGGCCGACATCGAGCCGGGGCTGGTGAGCACCTGCGAATGCCACACCGCTTCCATCGTCGCGTGCGGCCCCGCCACCTGCACCAGGTGGCCCTGGCGGACGTCCGGCGCGACGGTGAACGCGAGCGCCGGTGAGACGCCCTTGCCCCGCTTGGCCTCCCCCAGCGCCGCCGCGTGGCTCTGGAAGATCTGCTGCCGGTCGTCCGGCACGGCGAAGCGGCGCAGCATCGCCGGCACCCCACCCAGCTCTGAGGTGGCCGACGGCCCAAGCAGCCAGGTCTGCTCCCGCAGTTGCCCGGGAGACGCCGGCACACCGGCGAACGGGTGATCAGGGCCGACGACGAGGACGAGGCGGTAGTTCATCACCGGCCGGCAGGTGATCGCGGGGTCGACGACCGGTGGCTGCGGTCCGATCGCGATGTCCGCGGCGCGGGTCAGCAACAGCGACCCGAACGTGCCCGGGTTGCGCACGCTCAACTCGACGTCCAGGTCAGCAGCCCGCTTCGCGAACAACTCGATCAGCCCCGGCGCGGCGAACTCGGCAAACAGGCTGGACGTGGCGACCCGCAGCAATCGGCGGCCACGCTTCGCGGCGCTCACCTCCAGCATCGTGCGGTCCTGCAGGCCCAGCAGCTCGGCCGCCCGACTGGCCAGCCGAAGCCCACCCGGGGTGAACGCGAGCCCCGCCGCCGTCCGGATGAACAGTTTGTCGCCGAACTCCTTGCGCAACTGTGCGATGTGGAGCGACACCGCCGACTCGGAGACCTGAAGCTCCCCGGCAGCCTGCTTGACGGAGCCCAGCCGGACCACGGCGACGTACGCGCGAAGTTGCGTCGGGGTCATCGGCGTCACCCTCTTCCGCCCGATCGCGTGGTTCGGCTCTCCGTCGAGACGAACCACGATCATGCCCCGCTGATCGGCCCCGCCGCCAGCACCTGATCGACCGATCGTCACGCGGTGGTGCTGCTGACCACCCCGTTGGCGGACACGCAGTACACATCGCCGGCATTCGCCTGGTGCGGGAGGGCGAGCAGGTGCGCTGCCATGTCGTTCGCGGGTATCCAGCTCTCGAACGTCATCGACTTGTCGTCGCCCAGCGCGACGTCGAAGCCGTCGAAGCCGAGCGCGGTCAGGCGATCCAGACACCGGTAGGCGACCGGGCGCGCGATCGTGGTGAACTCGAAGGAGAGGGCGGGCAGCGGGCGGCTCAGGCCAGCCAGCACCTCGTCCTCGAAACCCTCCACGTCGATCTTGGTGAAGGCCGGCACGCCGTACCGGTCGATCAGCGCGTCGAAGGTGACCACCGGGACCTCGATGGCCGCGTCCCACACCTCGCCCTCCCATCCGCCCGCGCCCTTCGCCGCCTGCACGAAGTCGGACGAGGCGGTCGACACGGTGGGGTTGGTCGAGTTGACGTGGAACCGCACGCTCCCGGCGACCGCGCCACACGCCGCTTCGACCAGAGTCACCTGGTCATCGTCGGCGTAGATCGCACGCAGGGCGCGTATGCACAGCGGCTGCGGCTCCACGGCGACGACCCGGGCCCCGAGGCGTCGGAAGCTGCCGATGTGGTCACCCACGTGGGAGCCGATGTCGAAGACGAGATCCCCACCCGTGACGAACCGGGAATAGAAGGCGTCCATTCTCGCGTCGCGCTCGGCGTCGCCGTAGTAGACGGTCAACGAGCGGTGCAGGAGAGACATGGCCGGATCGGTCCTGAGCGCCGCGACCCTGCTGCCGATGGTATCCGTCATCTATCTGTTCCCGTCCGTGAGAGGGGCGCGAGCGGGGCCGGGACTACGGCCCGAAGGCGGTCAGGAACCGGTCCCGGAAGGTGTCCATCGGCCAGACCGGGGCCTGGGGACCAGGCTTGAGCCCGTCCTGCCAACCCCACCCGGAGATCCGGTCCAGTACGGCCCGGTCTCGGGTGATGATCGTGATCGGGACGTCGTGGCTGGCGTTCTCGCCGGTGACGACCGTGGCGGGCTGGTGGTCGCCGAGGACGATGAACACGAGATCGTCGTCGCCGTAGGTCTCCACGTAGGAGATGAGCGTGCTCAGCGTGTACTCGATGGAATGCCGGTAGTCCGCTCGGATCTGGGCGGTGGTGCGACGCCCCTCGTCCGCCGCACCGCCACCGGCTGCGGCGTCGTGGAAGGTCGCGCCGTCGCCGACGGTGGTCCAGTCGATCAGCCGCGGAACGGGCGTCCAGGGCGCGTGGCTCGACACCAGCGCGAGTTCCGTCATCGTTGGTCTGCCGTCCTGCTTCGCCTGCTCCAGGCCCTGCCAACTCGACAGGGTGTATTGGTCGGGCATGGTGCCGAAGCTGAACTTCGGGCCGTGGTAATCGAGCGTCTTGGCGTTGTAGAACCGGTCGTAGCCGAAGAACGAGCCCTCCGGCCACGCCCTGGTGACGGCGGGCATCACGCCCACGGTCTGCCAGTTGGCTCGTCGAAAGGCACCGTTGAGGGTCATCCGGTCGCTCGCCAGCAGGGTGCGGTGACGCTGATCATTGTCGATCCAGAGGCCGGAGAGCAGCGTGGCGTGCGCGAGCCAACTGCCGCCGCCGAACGTCGGTGAGGTGAGGAAGCCGCTCTGCGCGGCGAAGCCCGCCGCGCCCAGCCGGCTGGTTCCGCTGTCGAGGACCGCGCCGACCTGCGGGGCGAACTCCGGATCCTCGACGGCGTCCCGGCCGTAGCTCTCCACGAAGGAGATGACCACGTTCTTCCCGCGCAGCGCGGTCAGTAGTTGGTCGCCCGGAGTGTCACGGAACCTGTCGGCGTCGACCAGGGTGGAGAACGTCTTCCGGTCGTTGAGACGCAGGCGCACCTGGAACCCGTGACCGTTGGCCAGGGTGGTCGCGGACGTATCGGCAACCGGTACGCCCGGCAGCACCCGCACGTTGAACGCGGCGCAGACCACCCAGACGACCACCAGCGCCGCCATGATCCGGGTGGTACCGGCGCGGTGCCGGATCACCAGCCGACTCAGCCGCCGCACCGAGAGCGTGACCAGGACGGGCAGGCCGACCGCCACCACCGCCACGACGATTGCGGCGCCGATAGCCCCGGGCCGACCGTACGACTCGCTGAGGAAGGCGAACGCGTCATCGAGCAACGCCCAGTCGAGCACCGGGTCGAACGCCCGACCGAGGGAGGCGGAGAACCCCAGATCGAGCAGCTTCAGCATGCCGAGCAGGCCGAGGGCCACGCCGGCGACCGTCGCGACCAGCCGACTCCCCCGGGACGGCAGCGCGACCAGGAGGGCAACGAACAGCAGCGCCTCCAAGGGGATCCGCACGAACCCCGCCGGGGTGAGCTGGCCGAAGTCGTACGGCGCGGTGAGCACGAGCAGCGCGAGCAGCGCGGCCAGGACGGTCGTCAGCCAGGCGAGGACGGAGCGTTTCGTCCGAACCTCACCGTCGGTGCCGCCGTTGGCGGGAGCGCCCGAGCGTTCACCCCTCATCGCCCTCCGTCCCTGGCTCGGCAGCTGACGTACTCGTGTCAAGAGCGACAACCCGGGCATCCTTCCATGATCACTGGTGAGTACGGCACGCGTCCGGCTCAGACCCGGGCGATTTCACTTCGGGCCACAGCGACCGTCGGGCGCGCCTGCCAGGGCAGCCCATCCGTCTTCCCCGCGCCCAGCCCGCCCAGCGGAGAGTCGGCGCACTGGGTGCTGTGGCTCGCCTGACCGCTCGGGTGGACCAACACGCCCCTCATGCCCGGGGTGTCCTCGACGATGGAGTCGCGGCGGAGGTGACGGGTCACCCACAGCCAGGTGACGTCACGCCCGAACGACTCGATCAGCAACGCCAGGGACACCATCAGCACGACGGTCGTCAGCGGCCCGGGCAGCACGTCACCCATCGCCACGGTCAGCAACACGCCCTGGACCGCCGCGACGACCTTACGCCAGTAGCGCGGCGGCAGAGGTCCGCGCATCCACCCCAACACCCAGCTCGCGGCGACGAAGACGTACCGCATCGCACCGATCGCGAGCACCCAGCCGCCCACCGAGGGTGCCACGTGGAGGCAGAGCACCAGCACCAGGAAAGAGTCGATCTCCATGTCGAAGCGCGCGCCGAGCTCGCTGGTGGTCCCGGTGCGTCGGGCCGTGTACCCGTCGACCGCGTCGAGGGCCAGCGCCACGGTGGTCAGGGCGACCATCAACGCGACAGGTGCCGGCCGGGCCAACGAATCCGCTGCCAGGGCCGTCACGCCGCCGACGAGGATCGCCCGGCTCAGGGTCACCTGGTCGGCCGGACTCAGACCACGCGCACCCGACCGGGACATCCCCCGGCTGAGCAGGATGCACAGGACCACCCCGTACGCCAGCCCCGCCAACCACCCCGCCGCGCCCAGACCGACCGTTCCCGCGAGCACCGCCAGCACGACGATCTGCACGATCAGTCCGATGACCGGACCAGTTCGAACCCCTGACATCGTGCCTCCGTGGCTCTGGTGTGTGACCCTGACCGGCAACACGGAAAATATGACCGATCGGTTCATTCCGAAACGCGAGCCAGCGGAGGGGTGCGGTCAGTCCCGGCCGCACGTGCGGAGTTCAGCCCGATCCGGCTGCCGGCTTGGCGAGGGCGTGGAGCGCCGCAGTGGTCGCCGGGTCCGCGGGAAAGAACGCCTCGACGGCCAGCCCGGACACGGTGACGTCCAGCGGGGTGCCGAAGAGGGTGGTGGTGCTGAAGAAGGACAGCTCCTGGTCCCCGTGGCGGTACCGGAGCGGGATGACGATACGCGAAACGGCGTCGCTGATCGGCGCCGCGACGTCGGTGCCGCTGGGATAGCCGCGAAGCTCCTCATGCAGCGCGGACAGCGCTGGGTCGTTGGTCGTCGCGGCCTGGTGGCGCAGTCGCTTGAGCAGATGGGCGCGCCACTCGGGCAGGTTGAGGATTCGCGGGGCCATGCCGCCGGGGTGCAGGCTGAGGCGCAGCACGTTGACCGGTGGGGCCAGTAGATGAGCCTCGACACCGGCGGTGAACAGCGCGAGGGCAGCGTTGGCCTCGACGAGTTGCCAGTGCTCGTCGATGAGCACTGCGGGGTACGGGTTGTGCCCGTCGAGGATCTGCCGTACGGCGGCACGTACGGGAGCCAACTCCGGGTCGTTCAGCTCGTGGCGGGGGTAGGCGGGGGCGTATCCGCCCGCGAGCAGCATCGTGTTGCGCTCAGCCAGGGGCATGTCAAGTTGCTCCGCCAGCCGCAGGATCAACTCGGGGCTCGGCCGAGATCGCCCGGTCTCGACGAAGCTCAGATGCCGGGCCGACACGCCCGCCTCGATCGACAGGTCGAGCTGACTCATGCCGCGAGTTCGGCGCCAGTCGCGCAGCAGCTCCCCGACCGGTCGCCCCGGCATGGTCATGGTCGTCACGCCCCGACCCTAATGACCGCGCCGGAGGCAGAGCCATTACCTGCGACGTAATCGACAGCGCGCCCGAGCACCCGAAATCATCTCTTCGGAGGAAACGCCCCCCATCCCCACCTGGAGGAGAGACTCATGGCCAACGCGTACGGGATCGCTCACCTGCGAAAGGCGCCCATCCACGCCGACGTGCTGGAATACCTGGAGCGCATCCAGTCCACCCTCGTGCCCTTCGGTGGCCGGTTCATCGTCCACGGTGGGCCCGTCGAGGTGTTGGAAGGCGACTGGCCGGGCGATGTGGTCATCATCGAGTTTCCCGACCTGGCCGCGGGCCGCTCCTGGTACCGCTCCAGCGCCTACCAGGAGATCAAACCCTTGCGGACGAGGCACCTCGCCGGTGAGGTGATCCTCGTCGAAGGAGTTGAGGCCGACCACAGCTCGCCGCAGATCCGTCGGTCAGGCGAGGAACCGGGTGGTCGGCAACGAGCGTTATGACGCTGAGGTATCAATATGACTCAGAGTCATAACGCTTGAACGACACCGCGCCCGGTTCGGGCGGCGGCCAGCGGCCATCGGGAGATCAGCTCGGGTCGGGCAGCCACGGCGTGAGGACGGCCGGGTCGGCGACGTACTGCTCCACCTGCTTCCTCTCTGGCTCGGTCAACGTCAGCGCGCGAAGGCGGGCGCCCCACTCGGAGACGCGCTCCGCCTTCTCCAACGCGACCGACAGCTCGATCAGCGCGGCGAGCGCCATCGCCTGCTCGACCACCGGAGCGTCCTCCTCGCGGCGGCGCATCCCCGAGTCGAGCGCCCGGTAGGCCGCCCGGTCGTCGGTCTTGAACTCGCGCAGGATTCGAGCGTTGTCGAGCACCCGCGCGAGGCCCTGCAACTCCGTCGACCCGCCGTACTCCAGCTTCTCCGGTTCGTCCCGCCGGATGAAGATGATGGTGTTGCCCGACGGGTCGACGATGCTGAACCGCGACGCCCCGGCACGGTAGCGGGTCATCCGGGGCAGACCCTTGACCAGCACCTTGCCGTACGTACGGCGCATCGCCTCGGTGAACGCCGCGTGGTACGGCGCGACCGCGTCGACCATCACCAGGCAGCCGCCGGACGTCTCCTTCGCCGGGTCCAGGCCTTTCGGTGCGGGGCCGTAATGCAGGTGGAAACCACTCCACGCGAAGGCCAGATACACGTACGGCTTGTGTTGCTCGTAGGTCACCTCGAACCCGAGTGCCCGCCAGAACGCCAGGGTCTCCGCCGGCGCCGGGCAGGGCAGCAGTGGCACCGTGGTCTCGTTCGGCTGGACACGGTCCTCATTGGTCGTCATGGTCACTCCCGGTCCCGTCGGCAGGTCGGCCATTGTGCCAGCACCGGCGACGCGTTCCGACGGGTTTCGTCTCCTACCCAGGGAGGAGGCGCCGCTCAGACCGCCGGCCGCAACCGGGGCTCGCGGTCGGACGCGACCGGCGGACACGGTCGCGAGCATCTACAGACATGGCAATCGATCTGCGCCGGGCGGCACACTGGCACCGCCCACTCATGCTCTTCGTCGCCGCGATGGCGGCGCTCACCGTCGTCTGCGCGGTCGGCATCGTCGTCGACTCGCGGGTCCTCACCGGATCGCCGATCTGGCTCAAGCCGTTCAAGTTCGCGGTGTCCTTCGTGCTGTATGGCCTCACCCTCGCCTGGATGCTCTCGCTGCTGCCACGACGGAGCCGGGTCGCCGAGTGGGCGGCCACGGTCATCGTCGCCGTGTCGGTGATCGAGCTGGTGGTGATCGTCTGGCAGGTCATCCGGGGCACGACCAGCCACTTCAACGGCACGACGCCTCTCAACGCCGCTCTCTTCTCGGCGATGGGCGCGGCGATCATGGTGCTGTTCGTCGCGCACCTCGTCATCGGGATCGTGGTGTTGATCCGGCGGATCCCCGACCGGGTCGCCGCCAGCGCTGTCGGATGGGGCATCGGCCTGTCCCTGCTGGGCATGCTGGCGGCGGTGCCGATGGTGCTGCCCATGCAGGAGCCGGGGATCGAGGGCATCAGCGGGGCGCACAGTGTCGGCGTCCTCGACGGCGGGCCCGGGTTGCCGCTGGTTGGCTGGAGCACCACCGGTGGGGACCTGCGGATCGGGCACTTCGTGGGCCTGCACGCCCTGCAGGCACTGCCGATCCTGGCGATCCTGCTGACCCGGTTCATCGGCACCCGGCTGGACGAGCACACCCGCGCCCGGCTCGTGGTCGTCGCGGGTGGCGCGTACGGCGTACTCACGCTGCTGTTGACCTGGCAGGCCCTGCGCGGGCAGCCGCTGCTGCGCCCGGACGCCCTCACGCTGGCCGCCGTCGCGGCCCTGGTGGTCGCGACCGCGACCGCCACCGCGGCGGTGCTGGCTCGCCGGACCCGGCCGGAACTGGCGCTGGCCGCATGACCGCGACGCTGTTCACCCTGACGTTCGCGGTGGCCGCGCCGTTCTGGGCGCTGATGATCCTGCTGCCGCGCTGGTCGTGGACCGCTCGGATCATCTCGTCGCCGCTGATCGTGCTGCCGGTCGTGGTGATCTACGGGCTGCTGGTGATCCCGGCGTTCGGCGACGTGCTGCCGGCCGTGACGTCACCGACTCTGGAGGGGGTGCGCGACCTGCTCGGCACCTCCGACGGCGCGGCGGCGGGCTGGGCGCACATGATCGCGTTCGATCTGTTCGTCGGCCGGTGGGCGTGGCTGGACAGCCGGGAACGGGGGGTGCCGGCGCTGGTCATGGCTCCGGTGCTGGTGCTGACCATCCTGCTCGGACCACTCGGCCTGGCCGCCTACCTGGCCGTGCGGCCCCGGTGGCGGGGCGCTCGTGCCGTCGAGCCGCAGCAGCACCTAGGCTGACCCGGTGGGGTGGGCGGGACGGTTGTTCGACGCGCGGGACACGCTCGTGCGGACGGTGCTGCTCGACCTCAGCGGGGTGGGCTACCTGGTCTTCGGCACCCAGGCAGGTCGCGAGCCGACGGTGACACAGTGGATTCTCGCGGTGGTCGCGTTCGCGGTCGCCCTGGTGTTGCACCGCCGGCCGGTGGTCAACCTGGTGGCGCAGGCGGCGCTGCTGGCGGTCGCGATCTGCCTGGTCGACGACATCATGATCAACCAGGTGGGCGCGAGCTGGGCTCTGCTCGAGGTCACCATGCGGGCGCGTCGCGGCCACACCATCTGGCTGGCCGCCGCGCTGCTGGTCGTGGTCGATTTGACCGACTCGATCGGCGACCCGGCCGGCCGGGTCGCCTCCGGCGTCGTCGGGCTGGCCCTGGAGGTCGGCGTTCCCGTGCTGCTCGGGCTGGTCATCCGCACCAACCGGGAGCTCGGTCTGCAGGCCGTGGAGCGGGCGGCCGCGGAGCAGCGCCGGCGCGAGTCGGAGAGCCGGGCGGCGCGCGCCGACGAACGCAGCGCCATCGCCCGCGAGCTGCACGACGTCATCGCGCACCACGTGGCGTCGATGGTGCTGCGGGTCGGCGTGGCCCGGCACGTGCTCACCGACCTGGAACCCCGGGTGGGCGAGGTGTTCGACGACGTGCACGGCACGGGCACGGCGGCCCTGGCGGAGCTGCGCCGGCTGGTCGCGGTGCTGCGCGACCCCGATGGGGTACGCGGCGACGCGGCCCTGACCGCGATCGAGCCGTCCGCGCTGCCGGCGGCGATCGGTGCGGCGGTCGACCGGGCCCGTCAGGCCGGTATCACCGTGGAGGCCGACCTCGACCCGGCGATCGGCTCGCTCGACGCGGTGCGCGGCCTGGCGGTGCTGCGCCTGACCCAGGAGGCACTCACCAACGTGGCCAAACACGCGGGAACGTCCGCGCTGGCGCACCTCGTGGTCGCCGTCCGCGACGGGGCCGTGCACTGGGAGGTCGCCGACAACGGCCGCGCCGGGGTGCCGGCGGGCGCGCCGGCCGGTGGCGGTCACGGCATCATCGGAATGCGCGAACGCGTCGAGGTCCTCGGCGGCCGGCTGGAGGCGGGCCCGACCGGCACCGGGTGGCGGGTACGAACCGTGCTCCCGACCGTGGTCCCCGCCGGGACGCCGGTCGTGTCGGTGCCGCGCGAGCGCGAGGCCCCGGCCGGGTCACCCACGCCGGAGCCGGCGTGATCCGGGTGCTGCTGGTCGACGACCAGCACCTCATCCGGGCGGGGCTGCGCATGCTCTGTGAAGCCCAGCCCGACATCGAGGTCGTCGGGGAGGCCGACAACGGCCGCGAGGCGATCCCGCTCGCCGCGCGGCTCCTCCCCGACGTCGTCGTCATGGATCTGCGCATGCCCGGGGTCGACGGGATCACCGCGACCAGCCGGATCCTCGCCGAACGTCCCGCCACCCGCATCCTGGTGCTGACGACGTTCGGCGACGACGACCACCTCTACCCCGCCCTGACCGCCGGGGCCTGTGGGTTCCTGCTCAAGGACGCGCCCCCGACCGAGCTGCTGGACGGCATTCGCCGGGCCGCCGTCGGGGACAGCCCGTTCAGCCCGGAGGTGCTGCGACGCCTCGTGCAGCGCGCGGTGCACGCCCGTGCCGAGACACCACGGCCGGTGCAGGGTCTGACCGCCCGGGAACGGGACGTGCTGAACCTCGTCGCCGAGGGCCTCTCCAACACCGAGATCGGCGACCGGCTCCACATCGGTGTCACCACGGTCAAGACCCACATCACCAGCCTGATGACCAAGACCGACAGCCCCAACCGGGTACGCCTCGCCCTGTTCGCTCGCGGTGTCTGAAGGTCAGGCCCTCATCCGCGCGGACACGACGATGACGAGCACCAGCGGCACGATCAGCAGTGCCGGGGCGACGACCGGTAGGTGCAGGGCGACCAGGGCGCCGACCGCGGCGCCGACCATGAGGGCCAGCAACACCTGAGCCTTGGGGCGCAGCGTGCTCCACGGGCTGCGTCCGGCGACGCCGGCGATCAGGCTCGTGAGCGTGCCGGTCAGGTACGTGGAGGACAGGCCGGACACGCCGAACCGTTGGATCGCACTGCTCTGCACGCCCAGCGCCACCGCGGACAGCATCAGCAGCGCGAGATGGACGTGGGCGTCGGGGGCCCCGAGCGTGGCCTCCCAGACGACGAGGAACACGACGAACACCGCCAGCTCCAGGACCAGCGCCCAGGTGACCCGCCGTGGCCAGACCGGATCGTCCGGTTGTGCCGAGCCGACGACGCGGGCGCCCGCGAGGACGCCGACGATGAAGCTGATGATGGCGCAGCCCGACGTGAGGGCCAGCTCGGCGTCACCTCTGCCCGCCGAGAGTCCGAGCAGGACCATGTTGCCGGTCATGACGCTGGCGAAGGCGCCGCCGAGGGAGAGGAACCCGATGGCGTCGGCGCTCCCGGTCAGGAAGGTGAGCACGACGACGAGCGCCTGCCGTCGCCGTAGGAGGTGCTGGTCCCCCTGACCCGCGACGCGGGGGTGGATGACGTGGGGCACTGTGCTCGACACTGTCGGCTACCCTCCAGAGATTGTTCTTCGTATACACTTTGTCCGGATACACGTTCACGGAGAGGCGACCAGGTGGCGGAAGACCTGCGGGACAAGCTCGGCGCGCAACACCTGCCGCTACGCGATCAGGTCCTCGCCGCACTACGGACCGCCATCATCGACGGCGACTACCTTCCCGGAGAACGGCTGACCGAGGACCGGCTGGCTGAGGACTTCGGCGTCTCCCGCAACCCCGTCCGGGAGGCTCTGCGCGTCGCCGAGGCGGAAGGCTTCGTCGTGGTCCTTCCCCGCCGGGGCGCGGTCGTCGCCTCGCCGAGCAGCGGCACCATCACCGACATGTTCGCCGTCCGCGAGCGGCTGGAGACGCTGGCCGCCCGGCTGGCCGCCGAGCGGGCGACCGCAACGGACGTGGCGGCCCTGCGTGCCCTGCTCGACCAGGGCCGCGAGGCGACGCAGCGGCAGGACCTGGCCCGGGTCGCCGAACTGAACAGCACACTGCACCTGCGCATCCTCCAGATCAGCGGAAACCCCTGGCTGTCGTCGATCGCCAAGTCGCTCTACCTCCATGTCCAGTGGGTCTTCCGGCTCGGGGCGGCGCAACGCGCACCACACTCGTGGGCCGAGCACATCCAGCTCGTCGACGCCATCGAGTCAGGTGACGGTGACCGCGCCGAGCAGGCCGCGCTCGCCCACCTCGACGCGGCATCCGCCGCCGCCTACGAGAACGCCGAGGGCGGATACGGCGCCCGCTAACGGCCGCACGCGTAGCCCTGCATCCCTCGGGGGTTCGCACCCGCGGAGAGCACGCCCGTCGCCGGGTCGCGGGTCACGGCGCAGAGCCGCCCGAGGCTCCACCCGTCGGTGACCCGCACCTCGTGCCCGTACGCCCGCAGGGCCGCCAGCACACCCTCGTCGAGCCGGTCCTCCACCACCAGGACGCCGGGCTCCATGTCGCGTGGATAGAACGACCCCGGCAGGCTGACCGTGTGCCACGCGGGCGCGTCGATGGCCTCCTGCAGGGACTGGCCGCCGACGAGATGCCGCAGCAGGAACGGCAGCTGCCACTGGTCCTGCTGATCGCCACCGGGTGTGCCGCACGCCAGCACCGGCTCCCCGTCGCGGTGCACCATCGTCGGGCTCAAGGTCGTACGCGGGCGACGACCCGGCGCCAACGACGAGGCGAGACCCTCCTCCAGCCAGAACATCTGCAGCCTGCTGCCCAGCGGAAAGCCGAGTTCCGGAATGGTGGGAGAACTCTGCAACCAGCCACCACTCGGGGTCGCCGAGATCATGTTGCCCCAGCGGTCGACGACGTCCACGTGACAGGTGTCGCCACGGGTCACCCCGTCGGCCTGCACCGTCGGCTCCCCCGTCGTGGGATCCGTAGGGTCGGCACGCCGCACGGCACCGGGCCGGACGTGGGCCGGCAGGCGCGGCTGTGCCCCGTCGGGACGCCCCGGCCGCAACTCCGCCGACGCGCGATCGCCGATCAGGGCGGCGCGCTCCCGCGCGTACTCCCGGGAGAGCAGCGCCTTGGCGGGCACATCGGCGTCGTCGCCGTACCAGGCCTCCCGGTCGGCGAAGGCGAGCTTGAGCGCCTCGACCTGAGCGTGGACGCCGGTCGCGGTCCCCGAGTCGTACGCGCCGGGGTCGTCGAGCGCGTCGAGGACGGACAGCGCCTCCAGCAGCACCGGCCCCTGGCCCCAGAAACCGGTCTTCGACACCGAGTAGCCGTGCCAGTCGAGGGTGGCGGGCGCCTCCCAGGTCGCCGAGTACGCGGCCAGGTCGTCGCCGGTGACGAGCCCGGCATTCGGTCGACCACTGGAGTCCTGGAACGGCTGCCTGCTGAACCGATCGATCGCCTCGGCGACGAAACCCGTACTCCAGGCTCGGCGGGCGGCCTCGATCTGCGCCTCCCGGTCGGCGCCGGCCGCCTGCCCCGCCTCGACCAGCCTGCGCAGGGTGCCCGCGTACGCCGGGTTGGCGAACATCTCCCCCGCGGCCGGTGGTCGGCCTCCGCGCAGCCAGAGCTGGGCGGAGGTGGGCCAGTGTTCCTCGAACAACGACCGCACGGCTGCCACGGTGTCACCGACCCGGCCGATCAGTGGGTGGCCGGCACCGGCATAGCCGATCGCCGGCTCCAGCACCTCGGCGAGGGTGAGCGTGCCGTGCTCGCGCAGCAGCAGGAGCCAGGCGTCCACGGCGCCGGGCACGGCGGCCGCGAGCGGTCCGGCTCCCGGGATGAGGTCCATCCCGAGCGACCGGAAATGGGCGATGGTGGCACCGGCCGGGGCGGGCCCCTGCCCGCACAGCACCTTCGGCCTCGGGTCCTGCGCGGTGGCCACGATCGCCGGCACCTCGCCGCCCGGACCGTTCAGGTGCGGTTCGACCACGTGCAGGACGAAACCGGCGGTGACCGCGGCGTCGAAGGCGTTGCCCCCGCGTTCGAGGATTCCCATCGCCGCCTGACTGGCGAGCCAGTGCGTCGAGGACACCATGCCGAAGGTGCCCTGCAGCGTCGGTCGGGTGGTGAACGTCATGACGAAACCTCACTCGGATCTACGGTGCGAACGTCGGGACCGGTGCCGTCGGGCTGGACCAGGTGGCACGCGGCCATGCCGTCGCCGATCGCCGTCTGCGCCGGCACCTCCGTCGCGCACCTGTCGAACGCGAGCGGGCACCGGGTACGGAACCGGCAGCCGGACGGCGGATCGAACGCGGACGGCAGGTCATCGCCGAGCAGCACCGGCTGACGCTGCCGTTGGCGCACCGGGTCCGCCACCGGCGCGGCGGACAGCAGTGCCTGCGTGTACGGGTGGGCGGGCCGGGCGAAGATCCGCTCGCGGGTGCCCTTCTCGACGAGTTGGCCCAGGTACATGACGGCGATGTCGTCGGCCAGATACTCGACGGCGGACAGGTCATGGGTGATGAAGAGGCAGGCGAACCCGATGTCGCGTTGCAGGTCGGCGAGGAGGTTGAGCACCGACGCCTGGACGGACACGTCGAGTGCGCTGGTGGGTTCGTCCGCGATGAGCAGCATGGGTTCGGAGATCAGTGCCCGGGCGATGCTGACCCGTTGGCGTTGCCCACCGGACAGCTCGTGGGGATAGCGACGCGCCACCTCGGCGCGCAGGCCCACCCGCTCCAGTTGCGGAGCGACGCGGGCGTCCCGGTCGCGCCGGGAGATCCGTGTGCCGGCCAGCCGCAGGGGCTCGGCCACGATCTCGCCCACCAGCATGCGTGGGTCCAGTGACGCGGCTGGGTCCTGGAACACGATCGACACCGCGCCACGGTGTGGGCGCAGCCGCCGTCGGGACAGATGGGTGACGTCCGTCCCGGCGATCCGGACCGTCCCGGCGGTCGGCTCGACGAGCCGCACCACGCATCGACCCACTGTCGACTTGCCGGAACCGCTCTCCCCCACCAGGGCCGTGACCCGGCCTCTCGGAATGGTGAGGGACACCCCGTCCACGGCGCGGACCGGGCCGAAGTGCATGACCAGATCCTCGATCTCCAGGGCGTTCGGCTGCGGCGTCATCGGTTCGCCTCCTGGGGTGCCATGGAGCAGGGGTGCCAACAGGCCGCGAGGTGGTCCGTGCCACCGACCCCCTCCAGGGGCGGTGCGGCGTCGCGGCACTGCGCGTCGGCGGCCGGGCAGCGGTCCGCGAAGGTGCACAGGTCGGGTTGGATCGACAGGACGGGCACCAGCCCGGGGATCTCCGTCAACCGATCCGTGCCGGCGTGCCGGCCCGGCTGCGGTGACGCCGACAGGAGCCCGGCCGTGTAACGGTGCCGCGGGTACGCGAACAGGTCGAGGACCGGTGCCCGCTCGACCACCCGCCCCGCGTACATGACGACGACGCGGTCCGCGATGTCGGCGATCACGCCGAGATCGTGCGTGATGATGAGGACGCTCGTGCCGAGCCGGTCCCGCAGGTCCCGCAGCACCTGGAGGATGCCGGCCTGGACGGTGACGTCCAGCGCCGTGGTCGGCTCGTCGGCCACCAGCACCTTCGGGCCACACGCCACCGCCATCGCGATCATCACGCGCTGGCGCATCCCGCCGGAGAGCTGGTGCGGGTAGGTGTCGACCCGTTGGGCCGCGGACGGGATCCCGACGAGCGTCAGCAGCTCGACGGCGCGAGCCCGTGCCGCCCGTCGGGACATCCGCTCGTGGACCTGGAGCACCTCCCCGATCTGACGCCCGACGGTGAGCACCGGGTTCAAGGAGGTCATCGGCTCCTGGAAGATGTAGGCGATCTCCTGGCCGCGTACGCGGCGCAGCGCCGACTCGCGGGCGCCGACCAGCTCGGTGCCGTTGAGGCGTACGGAGCCGGTGATCCGGGCGCTGCCGGGCAGCAGGCCGGCGATGCTCATCGCGGTGACGCTCTTTCCGCACCCCGACTCCCCCACCATCCCGACGATCTCGCCGGGTGCGAGATCCAGACTGACACCGTCGACCGCCGAGACGGTGCCGGTCTCGGTCGGAAACGACACCGAGAGTTCGCGTATCTCCAGGACGGGCGCGACGGCCCGTTCGACAGTGGTCATCGGCGGTCTCCCTTCGGGTCGAGGGCGTCGCGCAGGGCATCGCCGAAGACGTTGAACGCCAGCGCGAGACCCATGATCACAACACCGGGGAGGACTGCGGCCCACGGTGCTCGGGCGGCGAACTGCTGGGCGGTGGCCAGCATCGTGCCCAGGCTGGGTGCCGGGGGTTGGATGCCGAGGCCGAGGAACGACAGCACCGCCTCGCCGAGGATCGCGGCCGGGATCGCGACCGTGGCCTGCACCAGGATCACCGACGTCGCGTTCGGCAGGATGTGCCGGGCCAGCACCCACAGGTCACTCGCCCCGTCCACGACGGCTGCCGCGACGAAGTCCAGCGACTTGAGGCGCAGCGTGTCCGAGCGGACGACCCGGATCACCCCGGGGATCTGGGCGATGCCGATGGCCACGGCGGCGTTGCCGAGGCTGGCACCCCGGATGGCCGCCAGCCCCACCGCCATGATCAGGAACGGAAATGCGAGCAGCAGGTCGGTGAAGCGCGAGATCACCGCGTCCCAGGCCCGGAAGTAACCGGCCGCGAGCCCGAGCGGCACCCCGATGACCAGGGAGGTGGCCACCGCCAGGAGCCCCACCTGCAGCGATGCTCGCGCACCGAGCATGATGCGGGACAGGACATCCCGACCGAGGTCGTCGGTGCCGAGCACGTGCCCGGGGCTGCCGGGAGGTGCGAACGTACGGGCGAAGTCGGTCTGGTCGACGGAGTAGGGCGCGATCCACGGCGAGAGCAGCGCGATGACAGCCGCGAGCGCGAGCACGACGAAGCTCACGACAGCGAGCGGGTTGCGACGCAACCGCCGCAGCACGCGCGTACGCCGGGTGATGCTGGCGCCGCCGGTCTCCGCCATCGGTACGGTGAGGACGGTCATGCCGGATCTCCCGTCACCCGAATCCGTGGGTCGATCACCGAGTAGAGCAGATCCACGAGAAGGTTGATCACGATGTAGGCCGCCGCGGTGAGCAGGACGACGGCCTGGATCACCGGGTAGTCCCGTTGGAACACCGCGTCGATGGTCATCTTGCCGAAGCCCGGCAGCCCGAAGATCTGCTCGGTGACGACCGCGCCCGAGATCAGTCCGCCGAGTTGAAGACCCACGACGGTCACCACCACGATGAGGCTGTTCCGCAGGGCGTGCTGGGTGATGACGGCTCGCGGCCGGAGGCCCTTCGCCTTCGCCGTCCGTACGTAGTCGGAGGAGAGCGAGTCCAGCATCGCCGACCGGGTCTGCCGCATGATGATGGCGGCGAGGCCGGTCCCGAGGATCACGGCCGGCAGGACGATGTGGTGCAGGTTGTCCACGGGATCCTCCAGGAACGGCACGAACCCGGAGGCGGGGAACAGCCCGGTGGCCACGGACAGGTAGAGGATCGCGAGCAGCCCGAGCCAGAAATGCGGCACCGACAGACCGATCAGGGCCAGGCCGTTGGCGAGCCACTCCGCCGGGCGCCCGCGGCGTACGGCCGCGAGCACCCCGGCGCCGACGCCGAGCGCCGTGGCGATGAGGATCGCCAGGACGGACAGCTCGACGGTGACCGGCAGGGCGGTCGTGAGCATCGACGAGACCGGCGTACCGGTGCGGATCGACACCCCGAAGTCGCCCTGCGCCATGCGCTCCAGGTACTGCGCGAACTGGACTGGCAGCGGCTGGTCCAGCCCGTAGTGCCGACGGATGGCCTCCAGTGCCTCCGGCGACCGGTCCTCGCCGGCCAGCGCGAGGGCCGGGTCACCGGGGAGCGCCCGCACACCGACGAAGACCACGACCGTCGACAACAGCAGGGTCAGCGCCGACTGCCAGGCGCGGGTGAGGAGATATCGGGCCACGGCGACCTACTTGGTGAAGCCGGCGAAGGCCGCGCGGATCACGCCGTCCGGGAACACCTGCAGGCCCTGGATCTGCTTGCTGACGGCGGTGAGGTTCCGCTGCCGGTAGAGGTAGATCAGCGCGTCGTCCTGCTGCAGCAGGGTCACGGCCTGCCCGTACAGCTTCTTGCGCTCCTCGATGTCGCCGGACTGGCGGGCCTGGGTCAGCAGTGCGTCGAGCTGGGGGTTGCTGTAGCCGGAGACGTTCTGGCTCGCGCCGGTGCCGACGAAGTTCGTGATGTTGGCGTCCGGGTCGATCCGCCCGCTCCAGCCGAGCTGCAACAGCTCGAAGTTGCCGCGGTCCTGCTCGTCGAGGAGCGACGAGTATTCCACCGGGTTGATTTTCAGGTCGAACCCGCCGTCCTTGACCATGGACTGCAACGCCTGCGCGAGGCGCAGCGTGTCGGGCGTGTTCGACGCGAGCATCGTCACCGTGTACGGCGTCTGCACGCCCGCCTCGGTGAGCAGTTGCTTGGCCTTGGCGGGGTCGTGCGCCGGGCAGGTCTGCGCTTCCGGTGACGAGAACGTGCTCGCGGGCGAGATGGGTGAGCACGCGGCGGCGTGGATGCCGTTGAAGACGGCGTCGACGAGCGCCTTCCGGTCGATGGCGTGCTCGAAGGCCTGCCGCACCTTGGCGTTCTGTGCGAGGGGGCGGTTGATGGGCTTGGGTGCGGTGCCGACACCGTCGACGTTGCCGATGTTGATGGTGAGGCCCTGGTAGCCGAGCGACTGCGACTGGAGGACGGAGACGGAGGACTCCTGCCGCAGGGAGGCGACGTCCTGGGTGGAGACGCTGTCGGCGACCTGGGCGTCGCCGGAGCGCAGGTTGGCGGCGCGGATGCTCGCGTCGCTGAGGATGCGCCACGAGATGGCGTCGAGGTGGACCTTGTCAGCCTCGTAGTAGTTCGGGTCCTTCACGACTTCGATCGAGTTCTGCGGCACCCGTTTGGCGAACTTGAAGGGGCCGACGCAGACCGGCGCCGAGGCGAAGTCGTCGCCCAGGCTCTGCAGCGCCTTGGCGCTCATGACCATGCCGGCCCGGTCGGCGAGGGCGCCGAGCAGGGGCGCGAACGGCTGCTTCAGCCGGAGGACGACGGTCTGGGCGTCAGGGGTGTCGACGCCGTCGATGGGACCGAGCTCGCTCTTGCGCGCCGACCGAGCGTTGGTGAGGTGGCGCTGCAGGGTGGCCTTCACCGCGGCGGAGTCGAACGGCGTCCCGTCCGCGAAGCGCACGCCCTGACGCAGCGCAATCGTCACCGTCCGGCCGTCGCTGCTCGTGGTGGGCAGGGCGGTCGCGAGCTGCGGTACGACCTGCGCCTGCTCGTTGACGTCGTAGAGCTTCTGGCACATCGCCTGGAAGACATAGCGGGAGTAGAGGCTTCTCGACAGCGTCGGATCCAGCGCGTCGGGTTCTGCGGAGAGGGCGATGACCAGCTTGCCGCCCTGCTTGACGGCGGCGGGGTCCGCCGGCGTACCGAAGGAATCCTGGCCGGCCGACGGGTTGTCGCCGGACTGGTCGCCGCTCCCGCTGTTCGAGACCGGTGAGCAGGCAACAACCGTGCAGACGACAGCGGCCGCCGCCACCGCGGCCCGGAGCACACGGCGGCGGGGCAGGCTCGTTTCGCTGACGGAGAGGTTCGTCATGGAGAGCTCCTCGAGTGGACGATTCGGGGAGCGTATGTTGTATACGATGACCGCCGCAAGACCTCCGTGGATGACTCTCGGGCACCCCGCGCATGCCTGAGCACCTTGGACAAATCCAGCCCGGGATCAGCCGACAGGCCCGGCCCGGCCACCCCGGAAAAGGCTGACCAGGACGACCAGAGCGAGCACCGCCGGCACGCCCAGCATGGCGAACAGGATGGCGAAGAAGGTCGACCCCACCTCGGCCTGCTGCCGCAGCGCGGTCTTCATCGTGATCGTTGCGATGCCGTCGCCACCCCGGACGCGACCCCGACGATCGTCGCGTTGGCGATCAGCGTCCCCAGCACGGCCATCCACATGCTGAACGCGAGCAGGCCGGCCCCCACGATCAGGCCGACGCAGGCGCTGGCCAGCGCCGCACGCGAGGACAGGACGCGGGTCAGCAGCTGACCGAACGCGGCACCGGCGAAGGCCACGAAAACCACCAGCGCCCGCGGGCGGCCGGCGGGGGTTGGGCACGCTGCCTTTGGAGCTGATGTCGTAAACGATTCAGACCTGCTGGCTGGCGCCTCCCGTCCGGAGCCCGCAGTTCAGAACCCGGCACCCGGCACCCGGCACCCGGCGACAGCATCGGCATCGGCACGCGGTGATGTCACAAACGATTCAGCTCCAAAGGCACCCACCAGCACATCCCCACCGGCGCGACCTTGAAGCGAATCAGTCAGGCCAGACACAGCGCCGGCCGTGCACAAACGCGTCCGCAGCGCTGCCGGCGCCGTGTCAGCAGGTCGCGCGGTAGGGCTCGGTCCGCGCGCCGGGGATCGTCGAGACAACTACACGCCCCGCGGTCAGCTCGCCGGTCCGCCTTCCGGGCCCCCGGAATCCCGACGGTGATACTCGGGGCGAAGCTTCGCGCTCGCGAAGGCCGCCTTCACCGCTGCCGAGAGCGCGGTGATGTCGTACGCGCCGTGATGTCGCCGGCCGTTGATGAAGAAGGTCGGGGTGCCGGTGACGCCGCTGAGGTCGGCGGAGTCGACGTCCTCGGCGATCCGGTCGACGCCCATCCGCTCGACCATGTGCTCCCGGAACCGGTCCAGCTCCAGGCCGAGCTGTTCGGCGTAACCGAGCACATCCGTGGGATTGAGCGCGACCTGGTGTGTGAGAAGCAGGTCGTGCATCTCCCAGAACGCGCCCTGCTCACTCGCCGCCTCCGCAGCCTCGGCGGCGAGCTGGGCCTGCGGATGGACATCGGTGAGCGGCAGGTGCCGCCAGACGTACCGGACGTTCGCGAAGTCGGCCAACAACTCCCGAACCGCCGGCTCGGCCTGCCCGCAGTAGGGACACTCGAAATCCCCGTACTCGACGACCGTCACCGGCGCCTCGCTCGGCCCGCGCAGGTGGTCGCGCTCCGGATCGACCGGAAGCATCAGGTCGACGATCCCCTCGGCGACGCCCAGCAGCGCCCGCGCACGCCGCGCCGGCGGGAGCCGCGCGGCAGCGCGGAAAACCAGCCAGGTGATGACGGACGCACCAACCGTCGCGACGAGGATGCCGAGCTTCGCCTCGTCCAGGGCCGAACCGCTCAGGGCATGGGTGGCGATGAGCAGGGCGACGGTGAACCCGATGCCGGAGACCGTGCCCACCCCGGCGACGGCGACCCAGCCGACCGGCGGCCGGAATCGGTTGCCGCTCAGACGCGCGACCAGCCACGAGGTGGCAACGATTCCGGCCGGCTTGCCGATGACGTACGCCGCCACGACGCCAAGCGTGACCGGGGAGGTCACGGCCCTGGCCAGGAGCTCGCCGTCGATCACGATCCCGACGTTCGCCAGCGCGAAGAGCGGCACCACCACGTAGCTCGCCAACGGATGGTAGAGGGTCTGCAAACGCTCGTTGGGCGACAATGCCGAGGTGAGCCCGGCCTGGGCCATACGGGCGAGCTGCGGGGTGGGCTGTTCCCGGAAGAGCCGGAACTGGTCGCTCGCCCGCTGCAGTTCGTTGCGGCCGGGGGCGTAGGCGTAGGTCAGCAACCCCATCACCAGGCCCACCAGGACCGGGTCGACACCGGACTCCGAAACCGCGACCCAGGCCGCCACCCCCAGCAGCGCAAAGACCGGCCCGAACCGCACGCCCCACGCCCGGACGAGCAGGACGACGCCGAAGATTCCCGCCGCGACGAACAGCGCCGTCGACGAGGGATGTTCCGGGTAGGCGATCGCCAGCACCGCGATCGCGACCAGGTCGTCGATGACGGAGACCGTCAGCAGGAAACCCCGCAACCGATCCGAGAAGCGTGGTCCGAAAACGGCCAGCGCGCCGAGCGCGAGCGCCGTGTCCGTGGCCATCACCGCTCCCCAGCCCGCGACGGTGGGGTGCCCGGCGTTGATCGCGAGATAGATCCCGATCGGCAGGAGCATGCCGCCGAGCCCGGCCAACATCGGCAACGCCAGGCGCCGTCGTTCCCGCAGCTCACCGATGTCGAATTCGCGGCGCAACTCCAGCCCGGCGACCAGAAAGAAGAACGTCATGAGGCCGCTGTTGATCCAGAACCGCAGGTCGTGTGACACGCGCCAGTCGCCGAACTGGACGGAGAAGGGCGTGCTCCAGAGCGACTCGTACGACGACAGGTGCAGGTTGGCCCACAGGAGCGCCGCCACCGCAGCGACCAGCACCACCCGTGCGCCGCCGGTCTCGGTACGCAGGAACGCGCGCAGCGGAGCGTTGACCCGGCCCTCCCAGGCGGTCCGGGCGGACCATCCCCGGCGTGGATTGCTGCTCGTCACGGGGACAATCCTCCCCGACCTGATCGCCACCGGGTTCGGATTCGCGCACACAGCGACCGGGGTGCCGCATCCCGCCTGGTCTGCGCAGCCATCGGGGCATGCACACAGCGCCACCGGTTGGTAGCGTACCGGTGATCTCGCCGGCCACCGCCGGCAGTGGTCCCCTGGGGAGGGTCGGCATGTGGGCGGACGACGCGGCGCTCGACGCGGCGGGACGCCGGCTCGACGAGTGGGAGTCGTCGCTCGCCGAACGCGCGGAGCGGGCGAAGACGCTGTCGGCGAGGGTGCAGGCTCTGACCGGCACCGCCCGCAGCCCTGACCGGACAGTCGAGGTCACCGTCGACTCAGCTGGCCTGCTGATCGACCTGTGGCTCGACGAGCGCGTCCGGCACCATCCGGCTGCGAGCACCGCCCGGCAGATCCTGGCGACCACCCGGGCCGCCCACGCCCACCTGCTGACGCAGCTCAGCGAGGTCACCACGGAGTCCCTCGGCGACGACGCGAGCGCCCAGGCCATCATCGACTCGTACCGCAGCCGGCTGTTCCGGGACCAGGGGCCAAGCGATGCCCGCCGATGACGGCATCCAGGTCGACCCGGCCGACCTGACCACCCACGCCGCACGCCTCGACCGCTGCGCCGGCAACCTCGACACCGCCCAGCAGGCAGGCCAGCACGTCCGGTTGGGCACCGACGCCTACGGTCAGCTCTGCGCGATGATGCCGACGCTGCTCGACGGCCTGCAACGGGCCCTGGTCGACGGCATCGGCACGGCCGCCGGATCGGTGCGCGACACCGCCGGGAAGCTGCGAACCGGCGCAGACCGCTACCGAACCTCCGACGCCCACGCCAAGCAACTGCTCGACGGGGTGCGGCAGCGCCGGTGACCTCCAACCCACTCGTCGCCACCGCAGCGGACACCCCGCCCAGCGCCTGGGCGGGCGTGTGGATCTGCGAGGACATCGAGCTCATCGCGCAGGGCGTACGCACGGGCAGCTGGATCGACGGGAGCCTCGGCGTCGTCAGCGCCGGCCTGGACGCCCTCGCCTTCGTCTCCGACCCGGTCAGCGCCCTGCTCCAGTACGGCATCGCCTGGCTCATCGAACACGTCAAGCCACTCAGTGAAGCCCTCGACTGGCTCGCCGGCGACCCGGCGCAGATCACCGCACACGCACAGACCTGGCGCAATGTGGCCGGGTCGCTACGCGACGAGGCCGCCACGCTGGCGCGCGCCGTCCGCACCGATGTCGCCACCTGGGGCGGCAGCGCCGGCCCCGCCTACCGCGCCTGGACCGCCGAACAGCAACAGGCCATCACCGGCCTCGCCAAGGGCGCCGACACCATGGCCGCGATCACCGAAGGCGCCGCCGGTCTGGTGGCCGCCGTCCGGCTCCTGGTCCGCGACGCCATCGCCACCTGCGTCTCCCGCCTCATCGTGTACGCGGGCGAACTCCTCGTCACCGGCGGGCTGGCCGCACCGCTGGTCGTGGAACAGGTGACGACGACGGTCGCGTCGTGGGGAGCGCGGATCGCGCGGCTGCTGCGCGGACTGCTGGCCAGCCTGCGACGGCTGATCCCGGAGATCCGCCGGCTCGGCGACCTCATCGAGAAGCTCAAGCAGGCGTTGGGGCGGCTCGGGCCTGCCGACCGGATGGGACAACGACGTGACTGGGCTGATCCGAGGGATCGGCCGGTGCCTCCGGGCCGGGCCCCCGACTCCTATCTATCCGCTGGAGACCCCGTCTACCACTCTGATCGTTCGACGGGCATCGGTTACGACGATTTGACGATGCGGAACCTCGACAAGATGCGACCGCTGGAGGGGCACCATGACGTCATCGTGCACGGCACCGACGAGGGATACTTCGTCCCGGGCAAGGTTTCAGCAAACGGAGCGCACATGGACGGGAATGCCACCAACGCGGCGCAGATCGCCGCCGCGGTTCGGGAGAATCCCGCCTACAACGGCGAACCCCTTCGTTTGGTCTCCTGTTATGCCGGCACCGTCAAGTCCGACCTTGACGCGGTACCCCTCGGTCAACAGGTCGCCGACGAACTCGGGGTCAGCGTGGTCGCGCCGACGGCCCGGGTGGGGACTCAGCGATGGGCCGCAGAACCCCAGCCGCCAGTCGTCGAGGGCGGCGGCTCCTGGGAGGTCTTCGTACCGCGAGCGAGGGGGCACTGATGAACACCGTCGGGTTCTTTCGAGAACTAGGACCCAACCAGACCGAGGTCTACGTGGAGAGCATCCACGCGCACGTCAACGCGGAGCCGCTCCCCGACGCTCTCCGGGTCGGAGACTATCTACGCCACGGGCATGGCCTCATCGACGTCATGGGCGCGGAGATCGACGTCCTCGGTAGCGGCCGGCATCTCGTCGGGGGCGCATCGGTCCTGACAGACGGCGAATGGTTGTGGCGCGACGACCTGCGCTTCTACCTCGCCACCTACCACGTGCGCCTGCCCACGGAATTCCTGGAGACAGTGCGCGGCAATGACTACCGGGTGCCCGATCTCCGAGGAGATCAGCTCCGGCTGGCCGGCGAGGAAGCGAGTCGGATCCTCGGATACCACTGATGCAGTACTGGGTGGCCGAGTCGAAGCGGAGCCCACCGCTCGTCACGGCCACGTGCAGCCCGTACCGGAGCCCTCCCCGGGCACTAGGCTGATCTTGGTTGGCGTCCCCTGGGGCAGGATGTGCGCCATGACAACGCACCGCCAGCACCTGGTCTACGGCCACGTCACCAATCACGACTGCCTCGCCTTCATCGACGCCCGCATTGCCGCCGGGGAGGCCGCGGAGATCAGGGCACTCGCCACCGCGCGGACCTGGGGCGAGGCCCGACAGGTCCAGATGACCCACCTGTCGCACCCCGCCGGCCCCGACTGCTACGAGCCGGAGGACGGGTACGGCGACGACGAGCCCTTCGACATCACTGAGGTGGGCGCGGTCGTGGAAGGGTACTGGCCCCCGATGGTCACGACGCGCGCGCTCGACGTGCTGCCGCAGGACCTGCGGAACCGGTACGGCAAACTCGTGCTCACGGTTCACACCGGTAAGTACCTCGAGGTTCCACTCGCCTGCGAGACCGAGCTGGTGGCGGAGCTGCGCGGGCGCGGCTACGAGGTGACCCGCGACGACGAGCTCATCAACCTGCTCGACGGCTTTAGCCTGGGCTCGCTAGCCAGCTGAGACGTCCTCACGCCCGAGGATCGGCGGAGATCGCCCGCCGGGCGCGAGCCGCATCCTCCTGGCTCGTTACTACCGGCGGCGCTTGTTGAGACTCGGAAGGCCACCGGACACGGTCCGCACGCTGCCGTCCGGGTTGCTCCGGCCCGGCTTTTGTTGGGCCTCTGTCACCCGCCTCCCGGCCAGGTCGGAGGCACTCAGATCGACGACGACCCGGTCTGACCGCTGCCAGCTCCGTAGGCGAGCCAGAGCTTGCTGGCTGTCGGCGATGCCGGTCAACGCACGGATGGCCGGCATAGCCCTGGTCGCGTCTGCGAGCAGGAGATGAGCGGCGTCGGCGGGGCTCAGCCGGTGTTGCGAGGCGTTCGCTACCGGCACGAGGGAGGCGTGGATCTTCCCGTTCTGGGGCCACAACCACACCGGCCGCTTGCCATCGCCGGCCCGCATCACAGCAGTTGTGGACGGGGTAGCTGGTCCGGACGACGGCGTGGACGAGGCCGGCTTCGCCGAGAGGTGGGCTTGCAGAGCGTCCGGCCGCTGCACTCGTCGCCGCGACTGTGCCGGGACGTCGACAGTCGGGCGGGGCGAGGCCGTCCCTCCCGACGACGTTCCCGCGCCGGGTTGCGGCGGCTCGGTCGGGCCCGCTCGCCGTTCCCCCACGAACCAGCCGGCAAATTGCCACTGCTCCGGTGTGAACCTGACCGGGATGACCTCGGTCAGGTGTGGTGCCGACAGGTCCTGAACTGTGAGTTGCGCGCGTCGCTTCGCATGGCCGGCTGCGGTGAGTGACCCGATACCGAGGATCGCGGCCAGCGGTATCCGCCTGACGTAGGACTTCGGCCACGGCAGCAACCGCCAATGCCGGAGGACAAGGTGCTCCTCCTCGAACCAGGCGTCCCAACGTCGAGCAACCATCCCCGCCACCTCCCGTGCTGCGCACGTTAGCGGCGTTTTGATCAAGACTGCACTCGGCCCAACGGGCAGTTCAGATGACGCATCATCTGGTTGTGTCAGCGATGCAGGCGTGGCGAACACTCGCCCCGCCCTAGAGGGCCGGCAGATCCTTGCGCAGCCGGCGGGCGCAGGGGCCGTCGTGGCCGTCGCGGAGGAGGCAGCGGCGGCCACCGGGCAGCCGCAGGTCGCAGAAGACCCGGTGGCGGAGGAACTGCTGGTCCTCTTCGGAGACGGTGGTCTCCCCCGGGTCAGCCATCGGCAGCACCAGCATCCAGCGGCCGATGACCCGTGCCAGGCGTTGCGCGGCGGGCAGGTCGGTGGCGACCACGGGCAGGTGGATGACGTACCGCTGGCTCATCGGGCCCGGTCCCGGTCGGTGCCAGCGTGGTCGGACTGCCAGGTGCGCAGCGCGAGCTTGATCCGTGCGATCTCCCGGCGGCTCTCAGCTAAGGCGGCGTGGAGGGTGGCCATGTCGACGGCGACCCGGTCGAGGAAGTCGTACACGTCGTCGGGATTCAGGCCGCGACGTCCCAGCCCGGTCGGCGCGAACCGACGCTCGCTCACCTGCCAGGGCAGCAGACTGGTGTACGTCGAGGAACGATACGTCGCCCCGCTTTCCCGTGCCGGTCGTTTGTTGCGGACGCTCATCTTGCTCGACCTGCCTCTCTTTGGTGAAAGGGGTGCGGCCCCGCTCATACCGTTCGCGCAGTCCCGTCCCACCCCGACGCCGCAGCTTCGATCAGGGGAACGGCACCAGGACTGGTATATGGCGTCACTCGACCGGGCTATAGATCCAGCTCCCGCCCTGGGGCATCGCCGCCTCTGTAAATATACAGACAGGGGCACAGCGGCACAACCAGTGTGGCCCACGGGGGGACAAGGCTTGTTAGGTATGACCGTCGATCCGCGCTCACACACACCCGTCTACCTGCAGGTAGCCGACATACTGCGGCGGCGGATCGAATCCGGTGAGCTGGCGCCCGGGGTATCGCTGCCGAGCGAAGCCCGGCTGACCCAGGAGTACGGCATCGGCCGTGAGGCCGTCCGGATGGCGATGTCGATACTGCGGTCCGAGGGGCTGGTCAGCACCGTTCGCGGTCACGGAACACGGGTGCGAAGCACGCCCGAGCGGCAACAGGTAGAACTGCCGGCCGGCGCGTCGGTCGTCGCTCGAATGCCGACCGGCCGAGAACGGAACGAGCTGCACCTGGACGAGGGCGTCCCGGTGCTGGAGATCCGCCACGGCAAGGGCGAGGTGGAGGTCAAACCCGGCGATCAGGTCGAGCTAATGCGCCCGACCGAGAGTTGAGCCGCAACCGGCGAACCGATCCGCACATCCGGAGTGGGCGGCGGATTAAGTAGAAAAGGCCTCGCCGCCATCCAGGGACACCCAGCGGACGATGGTTAGCTTTCGTCCTCGTTCGTGACGTCGTCGGGGTCCTGTGGATCGTCGTATTCCTCTGCAAACGCTTCGGGCGCCTCCTCACCCCCGGTCAACTCTCCCGCATCAACGTCTCGCTGCGCCTGCTTGCCCATGGCCTTCTCCACCAACTCCAGCAGCGCCCGCCGGCGAGCGAGGAAGAACGCGTCGAAGTCCGCCGCCCGCAGCGCCTTGGTGTCGATCAGGTGAGCACCGATGATGGCGTCAAGCTCATCGGAGCTGATGGCGGCGGCACCTTCGAGCTTCGGCACGTACGCTGCAGGAGAAGCTCCACCGATCAAACGGTTGGTCTTCGCGGCCAACGGCGTCTTGTTGATGATGCTCTCGCGGAGATTGCGCGGAATCTTGTTGTCGTCGCACCATTTCTTCGGAAAGACGTGGTGGATGTCGACATCGAGAGCGACGTACTGCGTGTGGTCGAAGGTCTGGTGGAATCTCCAGTCCTTGGCACCCTCCGCCATCAGGAGTGCGTGCAGGCCCTTGTACGCGGCGGACTGCCGGGTTCGCAGCGACAGCAGCCGGGACTCAGCGAACGTCGCTCCCGACACGGTGCCCGGGAGCTGGATCGTGTTGTCCGGGGACGTTACGGCGCGCGCCCAGGCCGGGACCTGGTCGACGTCGCGCGCAAAGCGGGTTTCCGTAGCCCGCCGTAGAGTTCGCCGAGGATGCCGCACCAGAACCACTGACGAAGGCGATTTCGAACCCCATAGATGGTCGCAGCCTCGCCGAGGATCACGCGGATCACCGCCAAAGGCACCAGTTGCGTCGGGTACGGGATGTCGCGCGCCCGGTGGATGTGTTCGTCCCGGAGAAACTGCGCCACCCACACCAGCGCCTCCCTCACCTTCTCAGCCCATGCCAGGTACTGACTGAGTTCGAGCCGCAGCACGTCCTCCTTCCGGGCCGAAGTGAACGACGGCCCGTGAGCGGTCACGAGCAGGCTGACCGCTTGGAGGAAGTCCGTATTACGGATGCCCCGCAGGACGGGATGAGCGGAAATGATCTGCTCGGTGAGTTGCCAGTCGTCCTTCAGGCGGAAGTCGTCGCCGTGCTGGTCGAAATAGGCGGCATCACCAGCGAAGGTAGCGGTCAACAACTCGAAGACGTTGAGGGGAAGTCCGCCGGTGTTGACCTTCTCGAAGACCGTGGCGACCGCGCCCTTGGTAGTAGACTTATCCAGCTCAATGGCTGGAATCTCGTAGCTCTGCATCGGCGTGAGGATCTCGCCCTGAAAGCGTTGGATGAGCGCTCTCCGCGCGGTCGCGTCCCCCGTCTCATCTGGGAAGTTCCACAACCAGTCGAGCTGACCGGGCGAGTCGTAGATCAACCGAAACGGAAAGTAGCCGTGTTCGCGCTCCTTCTCTGGAGTGGACACGTCGAGGCGGATGTCCTTGCCGAAGTTGGTCCGCTCGACCCCGTCGCCCGGCAGTACCACCACCGCCTCGTCCCGGCGGGCCGGGTCCTCGAGGGCTCGGGCGATGTCGATGTAGAAGCGCCGCTGAACCTGCTTCTTCCGAGCGTCCTCGGTGTCGACCACCCCCGAGCTGGTCAGTGACTGGTATAGCGACGTCAGGCGCTGCTGCCCGTCGAGCAGGAGCAGGTCCGGCTCTGCCTTGCCGGACTCCGGGGGCGTTCCCTCGATTGCCTTCGGCTTGAACCGCACCTGGTCGTTGCCGGTTTGGAGCAGCATAAGCACGCCGAGCGGGTGGCCCAGAGTCACCGTGACGAGCAGAGACCTGATGCGCTCCTCGTCCCACTTGTAGCCGCGCTGGAAGTCCGGCAGCTGGATCCTGCCACTGCTGGCCTGTTCCAGAAGCTTGGACAACTTGTACTGCGGCGTCTGGAACCCCACGATGCTCCCCGGAACGATCGGTTGACGGTGCGGTCAGGCTACCGGGACGTCCTTCGGCGCACCGCCCTCGACGGTCAGAACGATGGACCGAGTGTGCGGCGGTATGGGCCGAGAGTCCGGTCAGTCGGGCCACGGGGCAGGTCAGGCCGGGCGAACAGGTCGACGAGCGCCTGTACTAACCGACCCGAGCGGAGGCGATTTCAGGTGCGGTGGAAACGTTGCCCACCGGGCTCGGAGTCTCCTGCCCGCTATCCATCCAGGCCACGGCACCGATATCCGGTGTGGCCGTCGCGGTGCCGCATCCAAAACACCACGTCGAGCACTCGCAACGTGGTGATCTCCGGCGGTAACTCCGCCTCCGCCTGCAGCCGAGTGAGGCGGTCCACGAGAACACCCCCGTCCTCATGGAGGCGCTCATGCAGACAACTCCAGAAGCCGCCGCCGGTGCGATAGGCGCAGCGCACGACCTCGTCATACACGGGCACGAGGCGGGGTCGCTTTCGTGCAAGCAGCTTCCCTGCAGTTACCCAGCCAACGCCGCCGTTGTTCTTCAGCAAACGCCAGGCTCGGTCGGCGGGACCACCATCCGTGATGTACTGCGGGGCCTCATTGTCAGCAAGGGAGACGTCCGTCGGGATGCACCGTAATTCCGTCGCGACCTCTCGTCCGAGAGCACCTTCGAGCAGATCAAGGGCGACGCGCGCAGGCACATGCACGCTGAGCAACTCGACCGCGATCAAGTCGTCCGAGGTAACCCTGTCTCTTACAGCAGGGTGATCACCGCCGCCTCCAAGCTGCTCAAACCGGCCTCCGGTGAAGGCTGGCAAGCCATTCGGCAGTCCAACGCCAAAGTATCGCCGTAGGTCTGCCACGGACCGCGGATCTGCCAGAACTCGGAGCAGTACTGCAAGATTCAGGCCTCGGCAGCTCATCATCAACCTCTCGCTGGTCTATGGCGTCTACGCAGATGCCGTCCGGGGCGCAGTAGGTGTCAAGCGGACAGATCCGCCAGAGCCCGGCGGCGGATTTCCTTGAGGGACACCATTTTCCCGGTGCGTGCGTCCTCGGCGTGCCAGAAGTCCAGGCCATCGGTCGCCTTCGTGGTGGCCGAAACACTCGGACCATGCACGACGATCTTCACCGCCTCCCCCGCCCCGGACGGCGAGTTGTAAACCTGTCCGCGATATCGGATGGTGCCGTCGGCCAAGAGTTCGGCTTGGTGCTGCTTGCCGAAGTAGCTGGCAACAAGCGTGCAGCCCGGCCGCAGCCGGCCTACGTCGATCATGTCGGGAAGATGAAGCCTGCGCTCTTCTGGGCTGACCCGAGGCTTACCGGGTCGGCGATTGCCAGCGCTGGAGCTCAACCTTGATTGAACCTCCGCGACCGGGACGACTCGCGGAGCTTCAATGCTGCTCTCTTGCCTCTGAGCTTTCAGCGGCACGGAGGCCGCTGGAGCTGGTCGGGAGGCCAGCGGCGTGGCCGCCGCGGGGAAGTCGAAGGTCGCGCGCGCTCGCACGAGACTGGAGCGGATGTCCTCCCGGGTGAGCTTGGACAGCCGACGGTCGAGCAGCGCCACAAGGTCGACGGCAGGCTCCCCGCCGGCGAACAGCTCCACGAGCTCGGCGTGTACCTGTCGGTCGACGAAGAAGCCCTTCCACAGCTCCTCAATCCGGTTGTCCCGCATGTTGTCCTTACTGAGCAGGCTCAACAGCTCGACTACCGCTTCTACGTCGTCCTCAAGTCGGACTGCGCGGAAGAGCTTCTGTTCAACCGGCACTGGCGCGTGCGCGTTGTAGACCCGCCACTCCGATCCGTCCGTGAGCGCCACCCACTCGACGCCAGCAACGGCGGCGTAGGCGATCGTCTGGTTTGCCCACCGCGGATCGTCAAGGTTCTCGCCAAGCCCTTTCGCCTCGATGAACAGCCGCGGCGTGCGTAGTAGTAGAAGGGCGTAGTCGACCGGGTTGTCGGTGCCACGACGTCGGTACTCACGGTGCACCTCATCGGGGTCGAACAAGTCCCATCCCAAGGCGCCGATGACGGGCTCGATCAAGCCTGCCTTGGTGTTCTGCTCACCGATCCGCTGCGCGCGCCGCCGGTGGCGCTCCAACAGGTCGGCGCACTGCTTGACCGCGTCATGTAGTTCAATCACCCGTTCACCCTGCTCACCAACGCCCCACTTCAGCTGACCGTCCGCCAGGTCATCGTGCCGGCGAGGGCGAGACCGCGCCAGCCCGCCGGGCAGCAACCTCTCCGCCACTGGCACAAGACGAGAAGACCACATCGCGTGGTCCAATTGAAGATCTGTTCAAGCACCGTTTGTGGACAATAAGCTGAGGCCCCTCAGACGTGCGCCGCCGGATGCCTGCAGACGTCGCGGCACTACGCTTGGTCTTCCGCGTAGGTGCGGGTCTGCTTGAGCACCAGATCGACAGCCTCCACCCGGGCGTCGGGCGGGTAGCCGTACCGGGCCAGCAGTCGCTTGACCTTGCTGCGAACCAGAGCCTGGGCCTGCTCCCGGATCCACCAGTCGACCGGCAGGTCCTGAAGCTCCTTAACGAGGTCCCTGGCGATCTGCCCCAGCACTCCGTCGCCAAGCAATTCCTTCGCCGACTCATTCTGCGCGACAGCGGTGTAGAAGGCGTACTCGTCCTCGGTCAGGCCCATCTCGGCAGCCTTACCGCGATCGGCCGAAACCTCCTTGGCCAGCGCGACCAGCTCCGCGATGATCTCGGCGGCTGTCAGCCCGCCCGAGGTGTAGCGCTGCATCGTCTTGAGCAGTTTCGCGGTGAACCCTTCCTGGGCGACGACGTTGTGGGGGTGCGCCAACCTGACCTCGCGCTCGATCGCTCGACGCAGCGCCTCGATGGCCAGGTTAGGGCGCTGGCTCTCGCGCATTCGACGCATAAAGTCTTCGTCCAAGTGCGACAGATCGGGGCGCTGGATACCAGCCGCCTCATAGATGTCGACCACCTCATCCACCGCGATCGCGCTCGCCGTAAGCTGTCGGATCGCCAACTCCACGTCCGCCGCCGTCGCGAGCCCTCGCTCCGCCCGCTCCTCGGCCCTCAGCTTGGCCAGATAGAGGCGCACGGCTTCGAAGAATTCCAAATCCGTCCGTAGTGGCCGAAGCTTGTCCTCACGCGGGCAGTTGCTGTAGGCGCGAGCGATCTTGCGGGCGGTGTCGGCGTAGCGATCGGCGAGGGTCGGCTTGCCCACTTCCAGGTCTGGTTCAGGGCTGCGGAGGTAATCCACGACGTCGAGCGCGGCATGGTAGAAGGCACGCGGTCTGCCCGAGTCGCGCTTGGCCTTCCAGTTGATGCCGTGAAGCTGGCTGCCAATCACGCCGTGCAGCTCAACCACCATGTCGACGGCCGCACTGATGTCCTTTCCGATCGGCTTCTCATCGATGTCGGTCCGGGTGTACTCGGCGAGCGCCTTGGTGAGGTCGTCGGCGATGCCAAGGAAGTCCACCACCAGACCGCTGGGCTTCTCGCCCCATCGACGGTTGACTCGGGCGAGTGCCTGCATCAACGCTGCCCCACGCATCGGCTTGTCCAGGTACATGGTGTGCAGCGGCGGCGAGTCGAACCCGGTTAGCCACAGCGACTGGACGATCACCAACTCCAGCGGGTCGTCAGCATCCGTGGCTCGTCGCTGAATCTTCTTCAGCGCGCTGGTCGATCGGACGTGGGTGGCGATCGGCTCCTGATCCTTGGCGCTGCCGGTGTAAACGACCTTGATCAGGCCTTCGTCGTCCTCTTCGTCGTGCCACTCCGAGCGGAGCTCGATGATCTCCTTATAAAGATCAGCTGCGACTTTGCGGGAGTAGCAGACGATTATGCCCTTGCCGGGTTTACCGGTCAGCTTGACCATCTCGGTCCGGCGCCGTTCCCAGTGCTCGACGATGTCCGTGGCGAGCGTCCCTACTCGGTCGGCGTGGCCCACGACATCCTCATACTGCGCGAATGCCCGCCGGACGCGCTTGATCTCCTCCTCGTCGAGGTCGACCGTCAGGTCCTCGGCCTCCTCGTCCAACTCCACCGGGTTGACGCCCTCGGGGAGGTGCACCGGAATGTGTCTGTTCTCGTAGTAGACCCTCACCGTGGCACCGTCGCGGACCGCCCGAGTCAGGTCGTATACGTCGATGTAGTCGCCGAAGACAGCCCGGGTATTTGCCTCGGCCCGTGAGATCGGCGTGCCGGTAAAGGCGATGAACGCCGCGTTGGGCAACGCGTCGTGCAGGTTCTTGGCGTAGCCGTCGAGGAAGTCGTAGTGGCTGCGGTGCGCCTCGTCCACGACCACGACCACGTTGCGCCGCTTCGACAGCAGCGGGAAGTCGATGTTCGCTTCCTTGTCCGCCTTCGAGCGGTTGAACTTCTGTAGGGTGGTGAAGATGATCCCGCCGGACGGCCGATCCAGCAGGCGCATCAACTGCTCCTTCGTGTCCGCCTGCACAGGCGTCTCCGGGAGCAACTCGCTGGCCGCAAAGGTGAGGAAGAGCTGACTGTCCAGATCGATCCGGTCGGTGAGCACCACGACTGTGGGGTTACGCAGCGCAGGCTCCTTCATCACCTTCGCCGTGTAGTACGCCATCTCCATGCTCTTGCCTGAGCCCTGGGTGTGCCAGACGACGCCGATCTTGCCGTCGCCGCCCACCGCGGTGATCGTCTTGTCGACCGCGGTGTTGACCGCGAACATCTGGTGGGCTTTCGCCAGCCGCACCGTGTCGATCGCGCCACCCCGCTCTCGCGAGAAGGCGGTGAAGTTGACCAGCAGGTCCAAGAAGAGCTTTGGGTCGAACGCCCCACCGACCAGAGTCTCCAGCGCGCGGCCGTCAGTGACGTCAACCGGCTCGCCGCGCTCGTCGATGTCCCATGGAGCCATGTGTTCCCATGCGGTGAACAACGTGCCGATCCTAGCGGTGATGCCATCACTGGCGACCGCGAAGACCGGCACCGCGAGGGCCGTCGCCCCGAACTCACGCCGATAGGTCATGAGCTGGTCGTACGCCTCGCGGGTGCCGTCGGTCGCGCCGGCCTTCTTGAGCTCGAACACCGCCAACGGCAGACCGTTCACATAGGCCACCACATCCAGCCGGCGCTTGCGCCGGGAGTCCTTGATTGTGACCTGGTTGGCCGCGATCAGATCATTGCCGTACGGGTCGAGAAAGTCGATCACCCAGGCCGTGTCGGTGCGAATCTCCCCCGACGCCGGATCGACGTAGCGGACCTTTACCCCACGCGTGAGCAGTGAGTGAAGGCGATACCGCTCCGTGAACGCGTCGGCCGACGTCCGCTTCTCGAACTCGGCAGCCACCTCGTCCACGGCGTCCGGCGGCAACTGCGGATTGATCCGCGCGACCGCCTCGCGCAGGTGGCCGTACAGAACCAGGTCACCCCAGGACTTCCGCGTGCCATCACCCTTGCGCGACGGCGCCAGTTCAGCCCCGGTCATGGGCTGCCACCACTCGCCAAGTTGATCCTTGACGTGGTGCTCCCACTCGGCCTCGGACTCGTCGTGTGGGTAGGTCGGATTGTCTGACAAGATCATGGCTCCTCAAAAGAGCGGGTGGCGCGCGGCGGAAAGGTCGTTCAGTGCTGGGCGAATGTGTCAGACCGCGTCGGAGACCAACTGCTCCGCATCCTTGATCCGCAGCTCTCCAGAAATCAGCTTTGGCAGCAGCATGTCTCGAAGCTCTGCCAAACGGCGACTCTCGCTCGATGCCGCCTGGACCCTGTTGACCAGAGGTTGAGCCACGCCGTGAAATTCCTCTGCCGCCTTTTCGCCGGGCCACGAAATCTCATATTCAGCCAGGTCTGCCCATTTGGTGCGCGGCATGCGGGTACCATCGCTGCGAGCCGTTGCATGGGCCACGACCTCATCACTAGACAAAGACATCAACACCCAGGTTCCCACGGTTTCTTTAACCGCGCGCACCACGATAATGTCGGTCGAGCAGACCCCATCGACTGGCGCCAAAACAACCTTGTGGAAGTACGGCCGAAGCTTTCCGAAAAGGAAATCGCCCGCGCGGAATGACGTCTTGACACTGCTAACTTCGCTCGCATTGCCCCAGGAGTCCAGCCAGATACTTTTGCGCGGCACATGCTCAAGGCCTACGTACGGTTCTGTTCCGTTGATAGCCGATGGGTTGACCCCATCACGCACTTGCACGCCTAACTCGTCAATCCGAATGGTGTCTGGCGCTGCCGAGGAAACAGCTGCGAAATTCATACGCAGAATCTGCTCTGCTGTTCTTGCGACCCGCCCGTTGACCGCGATCTTGTCGTCGAGCCCACCAAGCAACGCCGTGATCGCTTTTTGCTCGACCAGCGAGGGCACAGGAATAGATGCATTCGCGATGACACCCACGCTTAGATTCTGCTGTGCAGCACCATTAGCGAGCGAGATCAGAGCATCGCGGCCAGCTAGGAGACTATAGTACAGGAATCGATAGTCTGCCCGACTCGGATCAACGATCAGTGCGCAACACGCCTGATTACATGCCATTGGCGAGCCAAGAATTGCGAGCTTGCCCGCCGTCGCCCCATACATGGCGACAAGCACTGTGTTGGCCGGGAGGAGCTTGGCCGAGGATCGGGCCAATCCAGCCTCGGTGATGTGTTCTTCGGCATCCCAGATGATCTCGTCGCGGATCTCCTGAGTCTTAAGCCATGGGACGCCGGAGGTCGAATAGAAGAACGGTTCCTTGCGGCTCGGGGTTCCGCCGCTCGTGACCTTTGAACAAAGGTCTCGAATCGGGACAGCAGGCCACTCTGGCAGACTGCGGATGAGATGCATCAGAGCCGCCCGAGCTGTTGACGGACAATTGCCTCGAGACGGGCCGACTCGTCGAAGTGCGCGAGGAGTTCTTTCGCCAGGCAAGCAATCCTCTCCTCGGTCGGCTCGTCGCCAGTGGTGTCGACTTCGGCTGCGCCGACGTAGCGGCCAGGCGTGAGGATGAAGTCGTGTTCGCGGATCTCGTCCACAGTGGCTGACTTACATAAGCCTGGTACGTCGGCGTACTCGACTGTTTTGTCGGTCCCGCGCCAGGCGTGGTAGATAACCGCGATGCGGCGAAGGTCGTCGCCGGTGAGTTCGCGCTCGGTGCGGTTCACCATCACGCCCATATTGCGGGCATCGATAAAGAGAACCTGGTTGGTGCGGTTGGCGAGCCGCTTCGATCCCTGTGGGCTCTTGTCTCGGGCGAGGAACCATAGACAGGCCGGGATCTGGGTCGAGCGGAAGAGCTGACCGGGGAGCGCGACCATGCACGCGACGAGGTCGCCTTCCACCATGGCGCGACGGATGTCGCCCTCGCCGGACTGCTTGCTAGACATGGAGCCGTTGGCGAGGACGATGCCGGCGCGCCCCTTCGGGGAGAGCTTGTGGGCCATGTGCTGCAGCCAGGCGTAGTTGGCGTTGCCGACCGGCGGGATGCCGTACTCCCAGCGGGGGTCCATGACGAGTCTGTCGCCTCCCCAGTCGGAAATGTTGAACGGGGGGTTGGCCATCACGACGTCGGCGCGCAGGTCGGGGTGCTGATCCTCGTGGAAGCTGTCGGCCCACCTCGTGCTGAGGTTGGTTTCGATGCCGTGGATGGCGAGGTTCATCTTCGCCAGCCGCCAGGTGTTCTGGTTGAGCTCCTGGCCGAAGACCGAGATATCAAACGCCTTGCCACCGTGGGTCTCGATGAACTTCTCGGCTTGGACGAACATGCCGCCGGAGCCGCAGGCCGGGTCGTAGACCCGCTCGCCTGGTTGCGGTTCGAGGATCTCGACGATGAGCTTGACGATGCTCTTCGGCGTGAAGTACTCGCCACCGCGCCGGCCCTCGGCCAGCGCGAACTTCTCCAGACAGTATTCGTAGACCTCGCCGAGAACATCGCGGGCGCTGCGGCGCTTGCCGTCAGCGTCGAACTGGTCGCGGAAACGGAGCTTGTGGATCAGGTCGACGAGTTCGCCGAGGCGCCGCTCATCGACACCTCGGCCGTTGTAGAGGCCCTGCGGCAGGGCACCTTTGAGGTCCGGGTTGGCGTCGCCGACGGCCTTCATCGCGCCGTCGAGGAGTTGGCCGATGCTGGTCTGACCGGCGGCGGTCTTGGCGCGATGCGCGAGAGACTCCCAGCGCGCGGCTTGCGGCACCCAGAAGACGCCGCGGCCGGCGTACTCGTCCTGGTCCTCCAGCAGCGCGGGCCGGTTCGCCTCGGGAATGCCCTCTGCCTCCAGCTCAGCTTCGATCTGCGCCCGCCGCTCGTCGAACGCGTCCGAGGTGTACTTGAGGAAGATGAGACCGAGCACGAAGTGCTTGTACTCGGCGGCGTCCATGCTGCCGCGCAGCTTGTCGGCCGACTTCCACAGGGTGCCTTTCAGGTCGGCCGATTGCGGCTCTACCGGCTTGCGCGCGCGTGGGGGCACTATCTCGTCTCCTCAGATATTCGTGTTCGACGTCTTGGGCTTGAAGCGCAGGTTCATCGCCCCGTCGGCGACGCCGGCGGCGATACGCTGACGGACCAGATCCAACGCCCCAGCCTGGTTGCGGGCTTGCTCTGCCAGGTCGTTGAGCATCATGGACGCCTGATCGAGGTGGCCGTAATCGACGGCGGTCAGCACGGGGATCTCCAGCTGGTGCAGGGTCACGCTGCGCACGCGTGGACCGGTGCGTGCGGCGTTGCGCGCCGCGCCGAGCAGGGCCGCCAGCGCGTGTGGCCCAATCCATGCCTGCTGGGGCTCGTCACGGTAGAGCGACGAGTGTTTGACGTAGCCAGGGATGCGCAAGCCCTGTACGGGGGTGAGCAGGACACTGCCGCCGATAGCGTCGACCATGACGCGAAGCTGGTCGCCGGCCATGACAACCACATCGCCCGGTTCGGTGATCGCGGCTGCGGCGTACTGTCCGAGTGTCAGAACGTCGATGCGACGCTCGCCGACGCGCACCTCCCCGAGCAGCTCTTCGCGACCCAGAATCCGTTGTCCGCTGCGACCCAGATCAGCATCGGGTATGCGATGGCCCGACAGACGGATGAGCTGCCGGCCGCGTAGCAGTTCGCCGACCGTGCGGTATGCCATGCCCTGTGCGCGGGTGGTCACCCCGATCCGTTCCAGCGTGGTGATCGCGTCATCCGCGCCCATCTTGAAGGTTGCCGCCGCGGACTCACGTGCCCGCACCGCCTCCACTACGAGGTCCTCAGGTGCCGCGTTGGGTGCCAACAGATGTGACGGCAGGAGCGACCGCCTGCCCATTAGCTCGGACACGGGAATCGCCGCGAATGGCTCAGCTTCGCGCGACTCTCGCGACCCGCACACGAGCCGCGTTGTCTGTTCGATCCATGACCTGCCGTACCGGAACCGGACCTGATCGGCGTCGCAGACAACGACGTCTCGCGTCGTGTCGCCCTCGTCGGGTGCCAGCACCAGCAGCACAAGGTCCGTGCCGCCGATGAAGCGGTGAATGTGGCGGGGCAGTTGGATGATCGCGCGGACGCAGCCTCGACGCACGAGTTGCTCGCGTACCCACGTCACCGGAAGTCGACGCGACGTCCCCGTGCGCGTCAGCGTCCATTCCGGCACGACGGCGAACCCAATGCCCTCGTCGCTGAGGCACTCCGCGACTCGAGAGGCCCAGGACAGCGGGTGTTCCTCATGGTGTTCTTGCTCGCCGGGCTGGAATGGCGGGTCGACAAAGACAAGGTCCGAACCCGAGAGGCTGCCCGTCTCCTGGCCGTCTGTGAGGACCGTGACCGTGTGGTGGCCGTGGCAGAAGAGCCTCAGACGCAGCCACCTTGCCGTCACCGGGTCTGCCTCGGCGCACCGGATCTTGCGTGGGCGACCGGCGGCCATCATGGCGGTGAGCATCTTCCCTGGGCCGGCCGCGAGATCAGCTACGGCAAGCTCGGTGAGATCTCCCAGCATTTCCTTCGCCAAGTGCAGGATCAGGTCGCAGATCTCGGCGGGTGTCTCAACCGGGCCACCGGACCAGCCACGACGACCAGCTGCGGAAAGCACCTCCTCGGCCGCGTTCGCCGCGCCAAGCTCTGACACCAGACGCTCGACATCATCAAGTATCGACAACGCGCTTTGGCCTCGAGCGCCGACATGGCTAAGCAGGCCGACGAGATCGGGGTGCTCAGCCTCGGCTTTGACGCACAGCTCCGCGAGAGCGGCGAGGTCGGCGGGCAGTGGGCGTTGATGGGCCACTCGCAGCGCGATCAGCTCGAGCGCGACGTCGGCAAATGTGTCGGGATCGAGCTGGGTCTGATCGAGACTGCCACCACGGTCCATGCTTGCCCGGAATCTGTCTCCGTAGGTGATAGCCGCTGAGCCACCCTCACGCGGAGCCGGCACCGGCCGATGGTCCAGCCACCGGGCTACTTCATCCGAGTCAAAGAGTGGCTGCCCAGACGGACCGCCTATCGGGTCAGGAAAGTCAGGATGTCGGCGCCTCCAGTTGCTGACGCTCGGGCGGCGCACCTGGGCAAACCTGGCGATCTGCCCCAGCGTGACCGTCGACGACATTTGTCCCCACCTCCTCCCACCCGTCCGGTTGTCCGCGCCGCGACACTACCGACGAAGGACGAACTTGAGCAAGCCCCGCTCGGTGATAAGGGGGGTTATCTGACCTCGCTGCAGAAGCGCTGATAGCTGGGCTTCTCACGACATGTTGTCGCGTGTCTGCGGGCCTGCCGCTCTTATGAGATGCGGCACCGGGGCGGCCACCAGCGCCAGCCCCAGCCCCAGCCGACGCCATCAGACACGTCAAGGAGAACAGAATGCGCAAGACCACCACCCTCGCCCTGATCGCCACCGCCCTCGTCGCGCTGGGCTGCGGCTCCGGTGCCAGCGACAACGCCAGCAGCTCCGGCGGCAGCGAGGGCGCCGCCAAGGGTGAGGACAAGCCGAAGACCGCCAAGATCGGCCAGCCGGCCCGGGACGGCAAGTTCGAGTTCACGGTGAAGTCGTCCAAGTGCGGCGTCGCCAAGGTCGGCAGCGCCCCGCTCGACCAGAAGGCGCAGGGCCAGTTCTGCCTAGTCACGCTCAACGTGAAGAACATCGGTAAGGAAGCGCAGATGTTCGACGGCAGCAGCCAGAAGGCGTACGCGGCCGACGGCACCGAGTACTCCGCCGACACCGGCGCCGCCATCTACGCGAACAAGAACGCCGAGACGTTCCTCAACGACATCAACCCCGGCAACCAGGTCAACGGCGTCGTCGTCTTCGACATCCCGAAGAACGTCAAGCTCACCAAGCTTGAGCTGCACGACTCGATGTTCTCCGGCGGCGTCACCGTCGCGCTGAGCTGACCGCTCGCGCCGAGGGCGGGTCCCGCGAAGCTCGCCCTCGGCGTACCCCTCCCCCGCACCACCGCCACCCCGATTCTCAACGCGAGGAGATCGACGTGCGCCGTGCGAGCCAGCCGACCACGACCAGACCAACCAACCGCCGTGTCGTCCACAAGGACGTCACCCGTCCGCCGTATGACGCACCTACCCTCTTCGACCTCGACCTGCCCGAGCGCCCGGAGGGCACCTACCTGACGTCGGTCTACCAGCTCGAACGGGTGGCGCCGACCGCCGACGGTCTGCACGACGCGGTCAACCACCGGTACGTGCGACAGCACGACTTCATGGTCGACGAGCGCATGGTGGCCGGCTCGCCGGCGCTGCTGGTGCACGGGACGGTGCCGCGTTCGCGCGCCGACTGGTGCGATGTGCTGGCCTCGGTGACCGGGGAGACGATCGATCTGGGGTTCAGCAGCGGCGGCGCGGCGCTGCTCGTCGCGGTCGACGACCACGTCTACGCGCTCGCCTACGGCACCGTCGGCCGCCACATGGTCGATCTGGACCTTGCCAACTCGGGCTTCGGGATCGGCTTCGCGGTGCGCTCGCTCGCCCCCGACGAGATCAAGCAGGTACGTCGGCGGGTGTTCGGCACTACCGGCCGGGTCGACCGCAACATGGTCCCAGGCGGTCAGCACATCCGGATGTACGGCATCGACAAGTGGGGCGAGATCGTCGGGCAGGTCTGCGGGCGAACCTTCAACCCGACCCTGACCGTCTGCCGGTCCACGGGTAAGGCCACCCCGGTCGAGGGCAGCGACACCCTGCGTATCCATCTCGGCGTCGAACCCGCGAGCCTGCTCGCTGACCTGCGGGAGATCAACCGGGTCTGCAAGCAGGAAGCACCCTTCGCCGACCTGGAGTTCATCACCCAGATCCGCCCGGTGCCGGCCCGCGACCCCCGCCTGTCGAAGGTGGAGGAGCAGCTGGACCGCCTCCTCGCGTCACCGGATCCGGCGGAGGTCGGGCTAGCCGTGCCGGGCCGGCTCCTCGGCGAGATCGAGCGGATCCAGGCGTACAAGCTTCGGGTGCCGAAGTCCAGCCTGCCTCCGGCACGCCTGCCGGAGCTCACGTTGGCGGACGTGCTCATGCAGACCAAGGCCGTCCCCGATGGCGAGCGGTGGACGTCGCTCTGCACCGGGCGCGTCACCCTCTACGCGGACGCGGCGGGCTACGAGGAGGTCGGCTCCACGGCCGCGTCGCGGTGGGTCACCGCGCAACTCGCGCACGGCGAGAGTCAGCTCCTGCTGCACGAGGGCGGCTGGTACGAGATCGGCGACCAGCACCGGAGGTTCCTCCGCGACGAGATCGAGCAGATCCTGGCCGGCCCGGCCAGCTTCGCACTCCCGGCCTGGACCGCCGACCTGACGGACGAGGCGAAGTACAACGTCCACGCCGCGGAGGTCTGCGGTCTGACCCTGCTGGACCGGAAGCTGCTGCAGACGAACCAGCACCCGCGCCGTATCGAGGCCTGCGACCTACTCGGACCCGACAACGAGCTGATTCACGTCAAACGGGCCAAGGGCAGCGCCGCCTTGAGCCACCTCTTCGCGCAGGGCGCGGTGTCGGTGGACGCACTGCGGTACGAGGCTGACGCCCGCAACGCGCTCGTCGAGATGGTCAAGCGGCAGCCGTCGGGGCGAGTCGTCGACCTGAACTTCCAGCCCCGCAAGGTCATCTACGCGATCGCCCTCGGCTCCGGCAAGCCGCTCACCGTGGACTCGCTCTTCACCTTCGCCCAGGTCGCGCTCTACCGGGCGATGAAGTCCCTGCGCAACGAGGGCATCGAGGTCGAGGTCGTCGGCATCCCGTCGGCTTGATCCGTTCACGACATCAGCTCCACAGCATCCCCGGACCAGCTGTCCCACCGCCGCTCGAAGAGGAGTACACCGTGACCGAGCCCCAGCACGAGCCGGACCAGCAGACCGAGCCGCCGGCTCAACCCCAGATCCTGGGCATCACCAGCCCGCAGCCCGTCACCCGAACGAGGTTCCCACTCCGGTGGATCGTCGCCGGCACCGTCCTGGTGGTGCTGCTCTGCTTCGGCGGCTGCGGCGTGCTGCTGGCCACGACGAACGGCGGGCAGCAGCCCGAGCAGGGCAAGGCCGCGCCCACCACGTCCGGCCCCAGCGCGTCCACCCCCACCAGTGCCGCAGCGCCGCCCACTGCGGCAGCGACGACGGCACCTGCTGCTCCGGCCTACGACACCCCGGCGAAGGGCGACTTCAAGCTCAAGGTCAAGACCCTGCGGAAGCAGTGCTTCGGCAGCGCCGGTTGCAACATCACCTACCGGATCGACGTGACCTACACCGGTGATGGCCTCGACCCGTCCCGCACGTACGAGGTGACGTACGAGGTCAAGGGCGCCGAGGACCCGGTCATCAACACCTTCGAGGTGACCGGTGACTCCGCCTCGGTCCAGCAGGAGGAGACGGCCAGCACGAAGCGTTCCGGCGACAAGCTGACCGCCGTCGTAACCGACGTGTCGGAGCTGTGAGAACTCCGTGAGCGTGTCCCCATCACAAGACGTCAGGAGGCGTCGTGCGTCCCGATGAGTTCCTCCGCACCCTGGCCCTGCTTCCCCCTCCGTTGCACGACCGCGCCCTCAACCTGCGCGCCTTCACCCATCCCACCCGCTGCGACGACTGCCAGCGCATCGGCGACGCCGTTCGCTTGGCCCTCACCGCCACCCACTACGACGAGCTGACCTCCGCCGGCGAGCTGCTCGACACCGCCGAGCGGCTGGCCGCCGACCACGGCATCCACCGCCGGTCCGGCGACGACCAGCAGCGCGGTCGCGGCCGGGTGGTCCGCTGGGCGACCACGTCCGCGCCGCTGGTCGCCGCGACCGACGCCAGCTGGAAGGGCCGCGTCGGCGGCATCGGGTACGTCGTCAGCGACGGCCACTACGGCCTGCTTGGCCGGGGCACTGGCCGGCTCGACCCGACCGGCGTCTCCCGGGTGCTGATCAACGAGCTGCGCGCGGTCGACTACCTGCTCACCGGGTACGACGAGGTGCCAGCGGGCGTGACCGTGCTGCTCGACAGCCTGACGGCCGTGCGGTACCTACACCGCTGGCAAGCCGGCGAGACCGGTGCGATGCCGGCCGGCTACAGCCTGAGGGAGCGCCGCTGGTCTAACCAGCCCACCCTGGTCCGGCTCGCCGAGCAGGTGGCTCGCCGTCCCGACCTGACGTTCGCGCACGTCAAGGGGCACAGCGGCCACGCCCTCAACGAGGCCGCCGACGGCCTGTCGCGCATGGCCCGCCGGCGGCGAGAGGAGTCCTTCGACCTGCGTCCTCGGGCGCACGCCCTGGTCGACGCGTTCCTGCACGACTGGCACGCGAACGCCACGCACTGACCGCTCGCCGGGGCGCCCATAGCTAAGGCAGCCGACGTTGAGCCACTGATTCGTTTGCGACATCAGCTCTACAGCGTCCGACGGCCACCACCCTCCCGACTCCGCTGCTTGCCCCAGCCCGGCCGTCAGCGGCCTCCCCACTTCCACCGCTCATCCCGGGCGGGCCGACGACCCGTCGGCCCGCGGACACCACACGCCTGGAGACGACCATGACCCAGCCTCCGCAGCCCACCACGCCCCTGATCGAGCTGATCTTCGACCGGCTGGCCGCCGACAACGACGTCCCGACCGAGACCGCCGAGCTCGTCCTCGCCGCCCTGACCAGCGAGGACGATCTGACCGCCGCGCTCGCCGGCACCCCCACCCGGCTCGACCCCCGCTCCCCGACCGGCGACGGTCCACCGGAGCAGATCTGGTTGAAGTCGGTGACCGTCGCCGGGTTCCGCGGCGTCGGCCCGGAGCGGACCCTCCAGGTCGACCCCGGTCCGGGCCTGACCCTGGTCGTCGGCCGCAACGGCTCCGGCAAGTCCAGCTTCGCCGAGGCCGTCGAGCTCGCCCTCACCGGTGACAGCGCCCGGTGGGCCGACAAGACCAGTGTCTGGCGTACGGGGTGGCGCAACCTGCACACCCAGGATCCGTGCTGGGTCGGCGTGGAGCTGCGCGTCGACGGGGTGAGCACGCCGACCCGGGTGACCCGGGCCTGGCCGGTCGGGGCCGAGCTGGCCGACGCGGAGGTGACCGTCAGCAGCGCCCGGGACCGGCACAGTGGCCTCTCTGAGCTGGGTCTGGCCCGCCCGCTGGAGCTGTACCGGCCGTTCCTCACCGCCGCCGAGCTGGGCAAGCTCGCCGCCGGCACGCAGAGCCAGCTCTTCGACGCGCTCTTCGCGATCCTCGGGCTGGACGCGCTCACCGACGCCGACCAGCGTCTGCTGCGCGCCGCCCGGCCGCACGACACGACCATCAAGGAGGTACGCGCACAGCGCACCGCCCTGGCCAACGCGCTTGGGGAGATCGCCGACGACCGGGCCCGGCGGACCGCCGCACTGCTGAGCGGGCGAGGCGGGGTCAACCTCGGCGCGGTGACCGCGATCCTCGATGAGCCGGACGAGGCGACCACTGACCGGGAGGTGCTGCTCTGCCGGGAACTCGCCGCTTTGGCGCCGCCGCCGGTCGACGAGGTGACCCGGCTGGCGGGTCAGCTGCGGGAGGCGGCGGCCGAGGCTCTGCGGTACGACGGTGGCCGGTCCCGGGCCGCGCTGCGCAGCGCCGAACTGCTCCGCCTCGCCCTCGAACACCACGAGGACGACGGCGACGGGCCTTGCCCGGTCTGCGCAACCGGCACTCTGGACGGTGGGTGGCGTACCGCTGCCGCGGAGGCGCTGACCGACCTCCGGCAGCGCAGCGTCGCCGCTCAGACGGCGGGGACCCGGCTGACGGCTCTACTGCGGCAGACGCACCACCTGATCGACGACCTCGCGGTGCCCGAGGGGCCCGGGTCGGAGCCGCCGGTCGGGGTGCTGCGCGACGCCGTGTCCGCGCTGCGACGCGTACCCGGGAAGCCTGCCGACCTGGCCGACCACCTGGCCGCGCGGTACCCGGCGGTGGTGGAGGCGGCGGACGCGGCCCGCGCGTACGCCGAAGGGTTTCTGCGGCAGCGCGACACCGGCTGGCGGGCGGCGGCGGCCGACGTGCGCGAGTGGGTGGCCGCCGCCGGCGGGATGCCGGCGCGGGAGGCGGCCCTGACCCGGTTGAAGGCCGCGCGCGGCTGGCTGAGGGACGCCGGTACGGAGATCCGCAGCGAGCGGGTCGCGCCGTTCGCCGGGCACTCGCAGCGGATCTGGGCTCAGCTGCGGCAGGAGAGCAACGTCGAGCTGGGGGCGATGACGCTCGAAGGCGCGAACACCCGGCGACGGGTCGTCTTCCCGGTCAGCGTGGACGGCGCCGACAACGGCACCGCGCTGGGGGTGATGAGCCAGGGTGAGATGCAGGCGCTCGGGTTGGCGACGTTCCTGCCGCGCAGCTGTGCCCCGGAGAGCCCGTTCCGGTTCATCGTGGTCGACGACCCGGTGCAGAGCATGGATCCATCGAAGGTGGACGGTCTCGCGCGGGTCCTCGCCGAGTTGGCCGAGCAGCGGCAGGTGGTCGTCTTCACCCACGACACGCGCCTGCCCGACGCGGTCACCCGGCTCGGCCTCGGCGACGCCCGCATCATCGAGGCGCACCGGGCGGAGAGGTCGGTGGTGACGTTGCGGCCCGGTTCCGATCCGGTGACCCGCTACCTGGACGACGCGTCCGCGCTGGCCCGCAACGAGGACATCCCCGCGGAGGTGCGCGGGCCGGTGGTCGCTGAGCTGTGCCGCTCTGCGGTGGAGGCGGCCTGCCACCGGTCGGTGTGGCGGAACCGGGTGGCGCGCGGCGTTCCGCACGCCGACATCGAGAAGGCGATCGACGACGCGTCCCGGCGGGTCGCCACCACCGTCGCCCTGGCGGCGTTCGACGACGCCGAGAAGGGCGGTGACGTGCTCGGTTGGCTCGGCCGCAGGCACGGACGACGGGCGGTGAACGCGTACCAGGCGTGCCGGGAAGGCGTGCACGGTGCATACCTGGCGGACCTGCCGGGCCTGGTCGCGGACGCCCACTTGCTGGCCGAGGCGCTGCGATGACCGCGCCGACGCCGCAGCGCTGCCTGGCGGCGGCCGATCAGCTGCTGCGCGGGGCCGGTCTGCTGGGAGCCGTCGCCGTGACCGGCGGTTGGTGGCCTCGGGCCTGCGCCTGCCTGATCCGGCTCGCCCTGGAAGGTGGCATCGACGGCTACTGGCAGCGGGTGAAGCCGACCGTGGCGGCGTGCCGGCAGGGTCGCGCGAAGCAGTTGATGCTGCGTGGCCGGCTCGGCCCGGGCACCGAAACCGCCCGCCGGGTGGCGTTCGCCTGGGCGACGCTCTCCACCGCCACGCACCACCACTGCTACGAACTGGCCCCCACGGCGGCGGAACTGCGACGCCTGCACACCGAGGTGAGCGCCCTGCTCGCACGACTCCAGCCGACCGCCAGCACCACGAACTGACCCCCGACAGATGACTCAACCACCCAAGAGGGATACCACCTTGTCCTACCAGCCCGGATACGACCCGACCCGCCCGCAGCCGCCGATTTCCGCCGTGCCCGCCGGCCTCTACCCGCCGATTCAGTACCAGCCGCTGCCGCCCCAGATGGTCGTACAAGCCGCGCCCTCGTCCGACCTCGCCACCGCGTCGATGGTCCTCGGCATCCTCGGCTTCCTCGGCGGCTGGTGCCTGTTCGGGCTGCCCTGCGTCCTCGCGGTCATCCTCGGCCACATCGGCCTGCACGAGACTCGAGACGGCCGGAAGTCCGGGCGGGGCATGGCCGTGACGGGCCTGATCCTCGGCTACGTCTTCGTCGGCCCGATGATCGCGCTCACGGTCCTGGTCTTCTTCGGCGGTGTAATCGGCGCGGCAACTCCGACGCCGACGTCGACCCCGTGAGTACAGCGGCCGGCGCCCGTCACTGTGGCGACCCGACCCGCTCGCACCACACGCTCAATCTGTTCAGCCACTCGCGTTTGGACAATACGCGCGATGAGGTGCCGCTCCGGATGAGCCGGGGTGATCACGTTGACACCTACTGTGATGCTCCCGCTGTCGATCATGAAGGATTTGAGATGGCACCTGAGGCCGAGGGATCCGAGAACGAACTCTCCACACCCGTTGACGACGGCACCCTCGACGCCACTGTGCCCCCTGACGATGAGCCGACCATCAGCCTGGTCGAGATCGAGCCGGGAGTGGCCGTGCTCTTCGCGGACCAGCCGCCCGACGGCTTCGACTTGATCCCTTTCGAAATGATGAGTGCTCAAGCAAGCCAAGGCCTGACCGACAAGCTCGCGATGGCCTCGGGCATCGGCAATCTCGCGGCGCAGGGCGCACAGGGTGCGACCACCGTGCAGGGGCTGGTGCGTTTGGCGCCCGAGACGTTGCAGGCGCTCAAGACGGCGCAACCGATGACGTCGGGCGGCTGGAACCTGGGTGCGCTCGTCACGAGCAACGGGAAGATCTCGAACTTGGTGCGCTGGGCACCTGTGACTGGGGCGCAGACCGCATCCATACTCACCGCTCTCGGGCCGGCCGCCGCGCTCCTGGCGCTGCAGGTACAGCTGGCGTCGATCTCGCGTCGTATAGACGAGAACGTCCAACTAACTCGTGACGTTCTTCGGGCCCTGCACGAGGATCAGTGGGCGACGCTGCTCGGCCTGCACGAGACGACGATGCGTGCTGTGCGTGAGTCCCAGGCGGTCGGTAGCGTCAACGACCACGTCTTCGCCTCCATTGCGAGCAGGGATGCTGATCTGCGCAAGCAGCGGCTCCTCTTCACGTCGCTCGTCCGCGGGCACATCACAGCGCTCGATACCGACGGACAGAGCCGTCGCGCCTACATTCAGCAGAACGTCGAGCAGGTTGTCGCCGACGCTCACGGCATGCTCATGGCGGAGTGGTCCTGGTATCGCTATCAGGTGTTGCGCGCTGGTCACATCAACCGCGACGAGGCGAATGCTGCCGAGAACGAACGACTGCTGGCCGAGTTGGTCGCCGAGACTCAGCGCGAACACAGTCGAGCCATGGACGACGTGGGCGATCTCCTCGCCGGCCTTGAACGTCAGTGCCGTTTGATGGCCGAACTCCCGGCCGAACGCAGTCTGCCGTTCACCACCAAGCGTCAGAATATCCGAGACGCCGTTGGCATGGCCGAGGCGTTGGCCGAGCGGGTGGCGGCCCTTCGCAACCGTGTTCGCACGCAACCCGCTCCGCTGGATCCGCCTCTCACAGTATTCGCCGAGGCTGTGCCAGATGAGGTGCTGCGAATCCTCCGGTGGGTCGTGCCTGGCGAGGAACCCTTGCTGGCCATCGCCGACGTCAATCTTGACCGCCTCGTCGGCGAGGACGCCTACCTCGGAGTGACACCCGCACGTCTCTTCATCTCGACACAAAGCTCAGTTCGCAAACAAGGCACGATCGAGCGCGAATTCCCTCTCGCGGACGTTCGCTACGTGCGGTTCCGCGAGAGGGACAAGCGAGGCCCCGTTCTGGACGTCATCACCACCGACGAGAACATCAGGCTCACCTTCGACGACTGGGCTGGTAAGGGGCAAGGGTTGGACGACGCCCGCCGGCTCGCCAATCTCCTGGCCGCGGCGATGGATCTACCCGAAACCGAGCGGCGTACCGACCCGCTGCTAGGCAGCGACTCCTCGACGGAGCGGGCGATCACCCGGTAACCGCAGGGCGTTCAGTATCGAGCCTTCGTCGGCGCGCAGCTCGTACGGGTAGGGTCCCATTCATGACGATTCCCCACCTGACGGCCGCTGACGGCACCGCCTTGCCGGCGATCGGCCTCGGCACGTACCGGCTGAGCGGCTCGGCGGGTGTCGACGCGATCGGTCAGGCGATCCGGGCGGGCTACCGGTTGATCGACTCCGCGGTGAACTACGAGAACGAGGGCGCGGTGGGTCGGGCCGCCCGTTCGGCCGGCGACGTACGGGATGAGCTGGTCGTCACCTCGAAGCTGCCGGGACGGCACCACCGCTACGACGAGGCGTTGACCACCATCGAGGAGAGCGTGTTCCGCACCGGCCTCGACCGGGTCGACCTGTATCTGATCCACTGGCCGAACCCCAAGGTCGACCTGTACGTGCAGGCGTGGCGGGCGCTGATCGAGGCCCGCGAGCGTGGTCTGGTCACGCACATCGGCCTCTCCAACTTCCTGCCCGAGCACATCGATCGGCTGGTGGCCGAGACCGGGGTCGCTCCGGTGGTCAACCAGATCGAGGTGCATCCGTACTTCCCACAGCAGGAGGCGATCGACTACCACCGGGAGCAGGGGATCCTCGTGCAGGGCTGGAGCCCGCTCGGCCGTGGCAACGACCTGCAGGAGCACCCCGTCGTGGTGGAGATCGCGACCGCGCATAGCGTCAGCCCGGCGCAGACCCTCCTCGCCTGGCACGTGGCCCGCCAGGTGATCCCGCTGCCCAAGGCCGCCTCCCCGCAGCGGCAGATCGAGAACCTGGACGTCTTCGGCATCAAGCTCACCGACGGCGAGGTCGAAGCGATCACGGCGTTGGGCCGCCCCGACGGGCGGCTCGCGGACCAGGACCCGGCGGTGTACGAGGAGTTCTGACCAACCCGACCTGCTCTGTTGGCAGCACGGCCTGAAGATGCGGAGCAGCGGACGCCGTGACGAGCGTGATGACTCTGAGGTATCAATATGCCTGTGAGTCATGACGCTCACCGGCACATCCGGCGCCGGCCCCGCGGGGCCCTGCGGTCAGGGCTGCGCGGGGAGAGCGTCGTTTCAGCTCGGCAGTGCCCCTGTCACCACCAGCGAGGCGACAGTGGGCGGGAGCGGAACACCGAGAACGAGCTCCTCCCTGCGGTCTTCGACCGGGCCGAGCACCAACGCGACCTCGTAGCGGTCTGGCCTGGCCCAGATCGCGGACCAGGTCAGGGACGGGCACAACATTTCGCGCGGACCGAGCTGCTGTTCGTGAGGTTTGCCGGGAGCGAGATCGAACCCATCACGGATCGCGTCGACACCCTGGGCGCTGGTGTCGCCCGGCTTGTTGACCATCGGCCCTCCGCCGACAATGACGCCGTCCTTCAGATAGAGGACCTGAAGGAGCGATGGAGGACTGGAGGCCACATGGACCGCCCGCGTGGCAGCGAATGTCACCGTTACTGCGGGACCGGAGTCGCCATTCACCTTGGCTACCGAGGACACCTCCGCCGTGAGGATGCCTCCCGGAGGTGAACCAGGGTGGTCGTAGCGGTCGCCGCAGACGTACACCTCAGGCTCTTTCCCGGTGGTGGCGGTGGGCCCGGTGGGAGCCGACGGCCCCGGCGTCGCACCCGTGCCGGTGCTTGGATCACCGCCGCCGACGATCCCGGCCGCAGCGACCGTCACCAGCAAGACCACCATGATCGACGCCGCACCGGTTCCGGACGCTAGGAGATTGCGCCGTCGCCGGACACGTGCGCGCAGGCGATCGGTGGCGAACGACGGCGGAGCAGCCCGGTCTGCCAGGGTTGCCAGACGTTCCCGCCAAAGACGATCATCGGACGGCACGGTCGTCCTCCCTGGTGTCGTCGTGCAGCAGCCCGGCCAGGCGGCGTCTCCCGTCGTGCAGGTGGCGTTTCACCGTGCCGGCGCCGCAGCCGAGTTGCGCGGCGATTTCTGGAATGGGTAGATCGACGTGGTAATAGAGGACGACACACGCCCGTTGTTGCGGGGTGAGCGCCAGGAGCGCCGCCCGGAGGTCGTGGCGGGCGTCGACGGCACGTGAGTCGTCGTCGGTCCGGTCCGGTGCGGCCGCGAGCGGCATCACCCGCCGCCACACGCCGCGCCGGCGGACCCGGTCGAGGTAGAGGTTGAGTACGGCCTTGCGAACGTACTGCTCCGGGTTGTCAATCTCGTCGCGTCGCGGCCGGGTGAACGCCCGCACCAACGCGTCCTGCACCAGGTCTTCGGCATCGCTGTCATTGCCGCACAGCAGGAAGGCATAGCGTTTCAGCGCCACGCCTCTGGTGCTGACGAGATCCGTCAGCACTCGCTCCCAACCGGCCACAACAGGGGTCCCCTCGGTGTTGTCCTCAGCATCTTGGACGAACCAGAGGCCGCTCCGGTTGGGGCACCGAGTGGCAAGGCACCACCGAAACGGTCCTGGTCGGCCGGCCATGAGAGCGGCGTAACACGTGATCTGCCGGCATGCCGGGAGCCCGCCGACGTACCGTGAGGTCGTGTCGACGAAAGACGTACTCACCAAGGCTGACCTCGCCGAACTTCGCCGCTCGGCGCTCGGAACGGCCAACCCGCTCGGTATCGCCGCCGATCTCGCCGAGGCGGCGGAGCAGGGCCGGCTGGAGGATCCGGACGACGCCGGGGACGCCCTGACCCTGGCCGCCGAGATCGCCGAGATCCGGGCAAGACCAGATGCCGCTCTGCGGTACGCGGAGCAGGCTCTGGCGGCGTACCCGTCCGGAGATGATCCCCGAGCCGGGTTCGCCCGGGCTCTGCGGGCCCGGGCGCTGTTCCGGGCCGGCGGTCAGGACGACGAGGCGATGGCGGAGCTGACCGCGCTGCGCCCGTTCCTGCTCGTGCAGCCCGACGCCCCCGCCTACGTGAGTGCGGCCCTGGACGCCGGTGGCCGTTCGGCGATCGCCGAGACCTGGCTGAGCGAGGCGGTCGACACCCTGCTCGGCGAGCGCGCCGCCGCCGGGGCGTCCGCGCAGGCCATCACCGCGATCGACCCCGTGGTGGAACTCGGTCCGCCGGACGCGCCCGGTGTCCTCTTCTTCCTGCTGCAACAGCGCCAC
>NZ_JBEXEV010000035.1:0-75340 GCF_040606435.1 Micromonospora sp. NPDC005413 | reverse complement strand
TTTGTTTTCTGTTTTCGTTTTCTTTGGGCACTGGGGGGGTTGTGGGGCGGGCTCGGCTTTGCGCCGAGCCCGCCCTTCTCGTGGGCCGTGGCAACGTTCACCCGATTTGGTGTACGCCGCTGACCGCGAGAATCAGGAACGTACGTCGTTAGCGTTGCAGGGTCAGCAGACCCGGTCGGTAGGGCAGGAGGCCGTAGTCGCCGCCGGAGTTGGGGGCACGGCCCTGGTAGAGCAGTTGCAGGTTGCACGGGTCGACGGTCATGGTCTGGTCGGCGTTGGTGCGGAGCAACTCGCCGTGGCTGATGTCGTTGGTCCAGGTCGCGCCACTGTTGGCCTTACCGGCGAAGGGGTTGCTCTCACTGGCGGCCTGCGGGGTCCACGAACCACCCAGGCTGGTGGCGGTGAAGGAGCGGAAGTAGCGGCCCTGCGACCCGATCGCCTCGACGATCATGAGGTAGCGGGTCTGCCCCTGGAGCTTGTAGACCTGCACGGCTTCGAACAGGTTGTTCGTCGTGTCACTCATGATGGTCGTGTAGTTGCTGCCGAAGCTGCCCGGGAAGTTCCCGATCGGCATGCTGGCCCGGTAGATCTTGCCGTTGTCGCCGGCGAAGAACAGGTACATGTTCGTGCCGTCACCGATGACCGCCTGATCGATCGGCCCGGTACCGGAACCGGAGATACTGCCGGTGAACAGCGGCTGCGCCGATGACCAACCGTTGGCGTTCGTCGGGTCACTGGAGGTCCGGTAGGAGAACGCGGTCGGACCCCACTGATAGGCGAGCACCCAGATGCTGCGCGGCGCGAAGTAGAACAACGACGGCGCGACCGTGCCCGAGTTCATCGCGTTCTGACTGGCCGAAGCCATCTCCGAATAGTTCGTGAACAGACCGAAGTTCATCGAACCCCACGACGAACCGAAATCGTGCGTCGTGGCGTAGACAAGCTGCCGACCGTTGTACGGAGCCACGGTGAAGTCCTTCAACGACACCCACCCCGACCTCGGGTTCGCCAACGAACCCGTCGACGACCACCGGTACGTCGAAGGAAGGTTGCACGTACCAGGCGGCGGCGTCGTCGGAGGCGGGGTCGTCGGAGGCGGCGTGGTCGGCGGCGGGGTCGTCGGAGGCGGCGTGGTCGTCGGCGGGGTCGTCGGCGTCGTGCTGCCGGTACACGTCACACCGTTCAGCGCGAAGCTCGTCGGCGCCGGGTTGCTGCCCGTCCACGCCCCGTTGAAGCCGAACGACACCGTGCCGTTGGTCGGGACCGAACCGTTGTAACTCACGTTCTTCGCGGTCACCGCTGAGCCGCTCTGCGTCAACGACGTGTTCCATGCCTGCGTCACCGTCTGCCCGGCGCCGTACGACCACGTCAACGTCCAACTGGTCAACGGATCGCCCAGGTTCGTGACCGACACGTTGGCACCGAACCCGCCCTGCCACTGCGACGACACGGCGTAGTTCACCGAACAGCCCGCGGCCGCGGCTCCAGCCGGCAGCGCTACCGCAACAGTCGTCGACACCAGTAAAGCGACGCCGGCCGACATCAGGCCGACATTGGTAGCTCTGGATCTGACCATATAACACCCTCCTGACGGGATGGCGGCCAACACATTGACGGGGCTCATGGTTGTGAGCGTTAACAGGCCGCGTCGGGTATGTTACGGGAGCGCTCCCATACCCTCAACCTCGATCCGTCAGAGGATGTGAACCCCGGCCACCCGTTCCGCTTGATCGTTCTCCCCGCGATTGGGGGTGGCGCCTGCCGTCAGGCGACTTTCAGGGTGAAGACCCCGAACTGGTTGCCACGCTGCGCGAAGTTCGGCAGATAGAACTTCCAGGTAATCGTCAGCTCGCGCCCTGCACGCATCGAGGCCGGCACCTCGGCGACCATTTCAAACACGGCCGTGCCACCGGCGGAGATCTGCGTGAGCGGGCGACAGTTCAACCGGTACAGCTGAGAAGTGTTCACCGCTTCGTTCGTCGCATCGCCGAGGGAGAAACGCTCCATCAGATAGCCCGGGCAAGGGTCCAGCGCGAGCGGACCGCCGGTTGGGTTGCCGAGCGTCACGCGAAAGGTGAGCCGCGACCCGGCCGCGGCCGTTGGCGGTCCCGCGACAGTGACGGTGAGCTGGTCCAGCGGCGAGGATGGGGGCGTCGACACCTCGGTCTGCTCGGTGAACCCGCTCGCGTACAGCGTCGCCCGGGCGTTGGGATTGATCCCCTCGCCCTGCTGGCAACCGGGTCGGTCGTCGGCAGTGATGGGTGCGCGTAACGTGCCGCCGTCGTGCGGCACCTCGATCGCGAGCTCCAGCGTCCCGTCGGCCGGCTGGCAGAACGGCCCGGACCAGTCCAGGCGCAGGCTGGCATGACCACCGGCGGGCACGGCGACCACCCGGGCCTGGGCCTCTTGGTTGATGCCGTGCGTATAGAGCATGGGAATCGCGCGACCGCCCGCGAGCATGGTGGTGGGTACTTCACCCTGCAACGTGCACTCGACCTCTGACGAGTTCCGCACGTCCACTTCTCCGATGAGCTTGCCGACAGCGGCGTCCATCCCGCGGGGCGTCTCACCGCCGCCTCCCGGCCGCGTCCAGCTGGTGAGCCGGCCGGCCAGATGCTCCGCCCGGCACGGCTTGCTTCCGGCGCCCGGGACCCGCGGTCCGGCCGGGCGCCCGTTGAGGTCCTCGTCCGTGATCTTCAGGTCAGCCCACGCGACACTGCCGTCGGCGAGCAACGAGGCGGGCGCTGACTCTGCGACCGATGGGTCCGGCCGGCCTGGCCGGACATTCGGCTCGGCGCAAGCCACGGCAACGGCGAGCACCATCAGCAGTGGGAACAGCAGTCGACGCATGCGACCACCTCACCTCACGGGACGGCACCGCGCCTGAGTAGCCGTGCTCAGAGACGATCACCCGGCCAACCGGATGCGCGCGCAACGCCACCTCAGTCTGTGGTGGATCCAGCAGCCTCGACGACCGAGACGGGAGTGCCAAGCTCGACGGTACGGGAGACGGTGCACAACCGATCATGCGACTGCTGCAGTGACCTGGGCAGCGCCTCACGCGCCCTGTCGCCGTCCGCGCCCGCCGGGAACGTCACGGTGAACTCGACCCGGAGGTTCTGCATCCGGTTTCCCCCGGCCTCGTCCCGGATCTTGTCGCCAGTCACGCCGACGGAGAACTGGGTCGGCTCGGCGCGGCGGCTGGTGATGTAGTCCACGTCTACCGCACTGCAGCCGCCGATGGCAGCCAGAAGCAGTTCCACCGGCGTGAAGCTGGCGTCCTCGCCCGTGCCCAACGACATCGACCCGCCGCGCACATTCCGCGCGACGTAGTTCCCCACGCTGGTGCGCTCGATCTCCACCGAGCGGAAGGTGTCCTCAGTCATGACAGGGAAACTACCCAGGCCTGCTGGCACCCGTGCCACCGGCCTGCCGCATCTCCTGACAGAGGATCAGACGTCGGCTTCGAGGGCGAAGGTGTTGCCGTCTGGATCCTGGAACCACGCGATACGGCCACCGCCGGCCCGCGCAGTGATCCCCTTGGCATCGTGTGCCAACTGGTCGTAGCGGATGAACTCGACGCCGGACGAGGCGAGCTCGTCGACGATCTGGTCGATGTCGTCGACGTACCACGTCGCCAGTGTGGCCGGGGTCTTCCCGGCGGTGACCGACTGGTACACGTTCAGCGCCGGCCCGCCACCAGAACCATAGACGCGGCTGCCGTCGACGACGGCCGCGCTGGGGCCGGACTGCAGCGCCTGTAGCCCCAGTTTGCCTTCGTAGAACGCGACCGCCTTCTGAATGTCCGACACGGCGATCGACGTTCTGAGGTGATACGCACTCAAGGGCATGGACCACTCTGTCATACGGGAGCATTGGGCCGTTCCCGCTGACCAGGACACCCTCGCGCGTGTGCTGCCTCTCCCCCGCGCCGGACAGCGGCGTCCGCCCCGCACAACGGGCGCCGGCCCGATCCCGTTGAACGGGATCGGGCCGGGCAGTGGCGCGAAGATCAGTGCACGCGGCGTCGGCCGTAGGCGCCGGCGGCGATCGCCACGCCGATGGCGGCGAAGACGACCTGGATGAGCAGCTCGATCCAGTCGACCCCGCTGGTGTCCGCGACGCCGACGGCGCCGGCGACGAGGGTGCCGAGGATCGCGGCGACCACACCGATGAGCAGGGTCAGCCAGATGGGGATGTTCTGCTTGCCCGGTACGACCAGCCGGCCGAGCGCGCCGATGATCAGGCCGATGATGATTGCGGTGAAGAAACCCGAAACTTCCACGAGAGCCGTCCTCCAGAGGATTTGTCGTCGCCCTCCTATTGCCCCAGGCAACTAACTACCAAACCCGCCACGCAGGATCACGAGTACATCAGGTGCAGCATCATCCCGGCGTCGGCGTGCCCCAGGTTGTGGCAGTGGTTGGCCCACGATCCTGGGTTGTCGGCCTGGAACGCCACCTCCCACACGTCGCCGGGGCGTACGTCGAAGGAGTCCAGCCACAACGGACTTCCGGTCGCCGGCACTCCGTTTCGGGACAGCACCAGGACGTGATGACCGTGCAGATGCCACGGGTGCACCACCAGGGAGCGGTTCACGATCGTGAACGTGACGACGTCGCCGAGGCGTACGACCTGCGGCGGGATGTCCGGATCGGCCGCGCCGTTGACGGTGTGGGCGTATCGCGGAAGCAGTCCGTGCAGGTCGAGGCCGCGGTCGAGCACGAGGGTGAACTTCCGGTCGTACCGGGACCACGGCACCGGAGAACCGACGCCGTAGGTGAGCGGATCCAGCACCGGCCAGGCGCCGGTCGCCGTCGACACCGGCCCGGTCGAGTAGACCGCCCGTCCGTCGACGAACAACGCCACCGGCGTGGCGGGCGCGGTGAACACCAGGTCGTAACGTCCCCCGGCCGGGATCAGCACGGCGGTGTCCACGAGCGAGGTCGGGCCCCGCAAGTCGGATCCGTCGATCGCGGCGACCCGGAACGCGGTCCCGGCCAGGGCGTACCGGTGCGTTGTGTCGTCGGTGTTGATCAGCCGCAGCCGCACGGGTACGCCGGCTTCGACAGGTTCCGTTCTCGGCGCGGGCAGTGGAAGGCCCGCCAGCGTGTGCACCGGCACCGTGACGTCGACGCCGGTCGCCGGCGCCGGGCGCACCACCAGGACGCCGTAGAGGCCCATCCGCACACCGATGTCGGACACCGCATGCGTGTGGTACCAGTACGTTCCGGCCTGATCGGCACGGAACCGGTAGACGAACTCCTGGCCGGGCAGCACGGCCGCCTGCGTCACGCCGGGCACACCGTCCTGCCTGTTCGGCACGTCGTACCCGTGCCAGTGCAGCGTGACGCCCCGCGCGATGTCCCGGTTGTGCAGCGTCACCTCCAGGACGTCGCCGACGCTGGCGGTCAACTCCGGCCCGGGGACCTGCGCGTTGAACGCCCACGCCGCGACGTCCCGGCCGCTCACGCTCACCGTGGCGGTCCCGGCCGTCAGGGTGAACCGCCTGGTCGGTTCGCCCACGGCCCGCGCATCCGGATATTCATGATCATGGGGTACGCCGAGAGCGGCGCCCGGGGCGGCGGTCAGCCCGGTTCCGGTCACCAGCGCCGCGACCGCCACCACGAGGGCCGCCCGGGACACCGTCCGGGACGGACGCCGGCCGAGCACGCGCCACGTGAGGGCGGTCGCCGCGACGACCCCGGCGACCGCGAGCAGCCCTACGCCCGCCGACGCCGGATAGCCGTGCAGGACCGTGACGAGCAGGCCGCCGCTCACGGCGTACCCGGCGAAAAGAAGCGGGACCGCGACGGACCGGATGTCGCCCCGGGCCCGTAGCAGCCGCGGCCCGGCGACGACCACCGCCGCGAGCGACAGTGGAGCGGCGACGAGGACCTTCTCTGCCGCGAACCACCAGCCGGCGCGGGCGAGCGCGGTGATCGTGACCGCGCGGGCGAGCGTGGCGAGCAGCGCGAAGGCGGCCAGCCCCAGCGCGAGCGGACGGCGCCCGGCGGCCGACGCGGCACCGCCGCCCAGCCACCCGGCGACCGCGAGGGCCGTGATCACGAGGTCGGCCGTGAGCAGCGAGCCGACGGTCATGCCGGCTCCCCTTCGCGGACGGTCACGAGGGCCACGCCGGCCAGCGCAGGGTCGGCCAGCTTTCGTGCTGCCCGGTGGACACCGACCACGACGTGCACCGCGATGATCCCGTTGAGCGCGTGCAGCCCTCCGATGGTCAGGCCGAACGCGGTACTGGTGCCCGAAGCGTCGGTCGACGCCTCCGCGAGCATGGCGATGAGGGCCTGCAGGATGACGAGACCGAGCGGCAGGACCGCCAACCCGACGAGCCGGCCCGGTGCCTTCGCCAGCACGGCCAGCAGGGCGGTGAGCAGGGTGAGAACGGGGATGACCGCCATCCCGGTGACGCTGTGCAGCGCATACGCCCCCTCACCCGCAGGTTTGGTGAACGCGCCCACGGCGGCGAAGACGAACTGCAGGACGAACGCGACGAGCAGCACAGCGGTGACGATGACGAGTGCCTTGCGCATGGTGCCTCCTAGAGGTGCGCGGGCGACAGCGCCCGGGCGACGTGATCGGTAGCCGTGATCGCCCCGTACGCGACCAGCCGCACGAGGTCGGCGTCGGCCGGGTGGGACATCCGCCAGAGAGCGACGTCGCCGACGGTGACCGCGCTGGGCGCGAACGCCGCCAGCAGCGCGATGCGGGTCCCCACACGGTCCGCGCCCGGCACGTCCCGGACCAGGTCGACGGCCCAGTCCGCGGGCCGGTCCGGGTACCGCCCGTCCTCCCAGCGCACGGTCGCCGTGACGGTCCGGCGCGCCACGTCGCTCAGAAGGTCCCCGCCCTGCATGGCGGCGTTCCGCAACGTCGCGTACGCGACGCCGACCGGGCTGTCCCCCGCCCAGCTCGGCGACGCCGTCGTGCCGGCGTCGAGAAGTGGGAGGCTGCGGCCGGGCTCCTTCAGCTCCCGGGCCGCCCTGGCGTAGAGCCGGCCTCCGACCGACCGCACCAACGGGGAGCGTTGCAGGCCCCCGGGAAGCAGATCGGGGTCGAGCAGCGCCGAGACGACCCTGTTGATGAAGTGGAAGGCGAGCAGCGTGCCGGTTACCTCGGGGCGGTACGGGCTGGTCCAGTCGGCGGCTCTGGGGCTGCGGCTCGCCTCGGCCCAGCGTGCGAGCTCGGCATGCCTCGGCTCGGATGGCGTCCCGCCCCGGGCAATGACCTCGGCCAGCTTCGGTTCGCCCAGCGCGTGTAGCAGCAGCACGTGGGCGTCGACGCAGAACTGGCAGCGGTTGGCCCGGGACACCGCCGACGCGACGAGTTCCCGGTCGACCCGGGACGTGTCCCCGGCGAGCAGTGCCTCGCGCATCAGGGCCCACGTCGCGGCCAGCACCTCCGGCACGGCCGAGAGCGCCTGGAAGGTGGGCACCGGCCCGAGGAACTCGTCGCGCAACTGTTGGTAGACCTCCGCGGTGAGACCGGTCGCCAACTTCGCGGGGGTGGGAGTGAAGAAGCGGTATGTCATGAGCTCGATGCTTGTCTCGGCGGGCCGGAAAAACGTCGTGCCGCCGCAGGCACTTGCCCGCCGCCGATACCGCGTCCGTGGTACGCCTCATCTACTGCGCACGAGGGATGCTCCGCTGACGAGCGCCGTTCTACAGTTCGACCATGCGCCGTGACCTGCCGTACGCCCTCAGCAGCCTCGCCCTCGGCGGCCTCCTGCTCGGCAACGCCGCGCTCGCCCCGGACGCCGCACCGGTACGGGTGATCGACGTCGCCCTGGTCCTGGTCATGGCGGCGGCCCTGGCGGTGTGCCGGCGGTACCCGGTGGTGGCGTTGATCGCGGTGACCGCCGCCATGCTGGCCCTCCACCTCCGGGTGCACTCCGGGGTGTCCGCCGCGTTCCCCGTCCTCGGCGCGGTCTACCTCACCGCCTGGCGGGGGCATCGATCGGTCGCCGTCCTGGCCAGCCTCGTCTTCCTCGGCGGCTTCCTGGCCCGCGACATCTCGGTCGCTCCCGCCGGCCGACCCGGCCAGCAGATCGTCGAGCGGAGTGCCCTGCTGCTGGGCTGGTTCCTGGCGGCCAACGTCGCCGGGCTCGTCGCCCGGCAGCGCCGGGCATACCTGGAACAGGTCGAGCAGCGGGCGATCGAGGCCGAACGCACCCGCGAGGAGATGGCGTTGCGTCGCGCCGGCGAGGAGCGCCTACGCATCGCCCGGGACCTGCACGACTCACTGACCCACAGCATCTCCGTGATCAAGGTGCAGGCGGGGATCGGCGTGCACCTGGCCCGCAAGCACGGCGAGGAACCGTCGGCCACGCTGCTGGCGATCCAGGAGGCCAGCAGCGCCGCGATGCGGGAACTGCGCACGACGCTGGACGTCCTGCGCTCTCCCGCCGACGAAGACCGCGTCGGGTTGGCCCGGGTCGACGAGCTGGCCGAGCGGACCCGGTCGGTCGGCGTACCGGTGCGCGTGACCGTCACCGGCCAGCCCCGGGACCTGCCCGTCGAGGTGGACCAGGCCGGGTATCGCGTCGTCCAGGAGGCACTGACCAACGTGGCCCGCCACGCCGGCCCCACCACCGCGCACATCGACGTCGAGTACGCCCCGGCGCAGCTCACCGTCTCGGTCACCGACGACGGCCAGGCGTCACCGGCCCGGCCGACGACACCGGGTGTGGGCCTGCGCGGCATGCGGGAACGGGTCACCGGACTGGGCGGCGTGCTGCACGCCGCCGCCCGCGACGACCGCGGGTTCACGGTACGGGCCACGTTCCCGCTGGACGGCCCGGCGTGACCGAGGTCCAGCCAGCTCAGTCCGGCATGATCCGGGTCCTGCTCGCCGACGACCAGGCGCTGATGCGGGCCGGGTTCCGGGCGCTGCTCGACGCCGAGGACGACCTGGAGGTCGTCGGCGAGGCCACCGACGGCACCTCAGCCGTCCAGTTGTCGCAACGCCTGCGCCCGGACGTCGTCCTCATGGACGTGCAGATGCCGGGACTCGACGGCATCGAAGCCACCCGACGCATCGCCGCTGATCCCGACCTCGCCGCGATTCACGTCCTCATCCTCACCAACTACGGGCTCGACTCGTACGTCTTCGCCGCTCTCCGCGCGGGCGCCAGCGGTTTCCTCCTCAAGGACGCCGACCCGACCGACCTGCTGCAGGCCATCGCCGTCGTGGCTCGCGGCGACGCTCTGCTCGCCCCGGCCGTCACCCGTACGCTCATCAGCGAGTTCGTTGCCGGCCCACCGCCGACCGATCCCGCGGCCGGACGGGACGTGCTGACCGCCCGTGAGCAGGAGATCGTCGAGCTCGTCGCCCGAGGGCTGAGTAACGACGCGATCGCCGCTCGCATGGTGATCAGTCCATTGACCGCCAAGACACACGTCAACCGGGCCATGACGAAGCTGCACTGCCGCGACCGTGCCCAACTGGTCGTGTGGGCGTACGAGTCGGGACTGATCACGCCGCGTCGCCGCTGACCGCCATCATGGTCAGAGTGGACGAAATAGCCACCCCTTCAGCACATGAGGAAGGTCCGACGCACTAACATTGCCGCGGTCCGCGACGGCTCTGCTGAAACGAGGCGACATGCGTTGGCTCCGGCGGTTGCTGGGCGGTGGGCGGGTCCAGCTCGATCCCGGTCGACAGGACGCGCTGCTCCAGGACGTCCAGAGCCGATACGGCGCCCACGCGCAGATCCGGTTTTCCCAGCAGGTCGAGGCGCTCACCGAAACGCTGAGCAGCGACGACGGTCTGGTGGTCGCGGCCCGGATCGTGAGCCAGGTCGCCGATGAGGCCCACGTGGACCTACAGGCCCAGGCCCACGAGGTACACCGGCGGACGGGCCGACGGCTCCTGGTGCACCGTCGCAACTACCGGCCGCTGTGGAAGGAGGCCGGCCCGGCCCTGCGGTGGCCCCTGTTCGCGTTGCCGTCCGGCTTTCACCCCTACGCGCAGGTGACCGCCGCCGTGACGGTCCTCGGCGGCCAGGCGCGCCGGCTCGACCGGGTGACCGACACGAATCCGCTCCTGACGCGCGTGTTCGAGGTGCTTGACCTCACCACCGCCGGTTGGGAGTACGGCCGGGTGCGGGTGGACACCGACGCGGCTGCCCTGGCCGATCGACTGATCACGAGCGCCGGGCAGGTCCTCGCCGCCATGGACGACCCTCCGCGGCTGCCGCCTCCGGTCCGTGAGCTGATGCGCCGCAACAACACCCTCGCCGTGCACGACCCCGCCGGCCCTCGGGCGGTAGGTGGCATCAATCTGGGCGCGCGGATGCGGGAGCATTTCCTGGTCTGAGGACGGCAGACGCGATACCCGCGCTCGCGCCTGTCCCGGTCGGACAGGCACGAGCGCGGGATATTCCTGCGGCACGGAGGCGCCGACCCCGTCAGGCCCCGATCGCGACGGCGAAGATGTGCATGGTCGGCACACCGGACGCGGGTCGTGCGCTGATGTTGGGCAACTCGACCCGGGCCACCGCCTTGCTCTGCAACGCGACACCCACGTAGTAGATGCAGGCGACAGTGGCATGGCGCTGGTTGCCGGGCCGGTTCTGGTACGCGGTCACGATGGCGGCGGTCCCACCGGCATGTGGTCCGCCGTACCAGTCGGGGGTGCTCAGCGTGAACGTCTGGCGGGTGCCGTCGGCGTAGACCACCGCGGCGGTTCCCGACACCGCGCCGTAAGTGCCGGTCGCGAGGAAGCCGAGCGTGCGACCGGTGCCGGTCACGCTGATGGACTGCCCCGAGGCGATGGCGTTGTCGGCAACGCCGGGGCTGACGTTGGGCCAGCGGAAGGTGACCCCGTTGCGGCTCACCGTGCTGCCGGGGGTGACGCCGGCCTGCGCCAGGGCCTGCGCCGAAAGGCTGGCCCCGTTGCCGTCGAAGTTCCCGACGCCGGTGTTCGTGTCGTTGGTGATGCCGGCGTTGCTGAAGCTCTGCTCCAGCGTGGGTGTGGTGGCGCCCGAGGTGGTGGCCCGGTAGGTGCGCCCTGCCTGCACGGTGACCTCGACGAGGTCGGTCTCGATCCGGGTGGTCCGGGCCTGCGTACCGTCGGCGGTGTCGACCACCGTGACGGTGCCGGTGAAGAACCGGCCGCGCAGGCGGACGGTGCCGGCGCGGTCCGGTCGGATGAGAACCTCGCTGGCCTGCCCGCTGCTCCACGTGATGCCGACCGTGTGCCCACCCCGACCCCGCAGGCCGCTCACCCGCCCGCTCGGCCAGGCCGGCGGCAGTGCGGGCAGGATGTGCAGTTCGCCGGCGTGGCTCTGCAGCAGCATCTCGGCGATGCCCGCGGTGGCCCCGAAGTTGCCGTCGATCTGGAACGGCGGGTGCAGGTCGAACATGTTGGGCGCGAGCCGGGCGGTGGTGGCGAGGTAGCGGATCAGGTCGTGGGCCCGCTTGCCTTCCTCCATCCGAGCCCAGAAGTTGATTTTCCAGGCCAGCGACCAGCCCGTTCCGTCGTCGCCCCGCAGCGCCAGTGTCCGACGGGCCGCCTCGAACAGCTGCGGGGTGCCGCGCTTGGTGATCTGGTTGCTGGGGGCCAACCCGTACAGGTGTGAGATGTGCCGGTGGTTGGGCTCGGTCTCCACCCAGTCGTAGAGCCACTCCTGGATGTTGCCGCGCGAGCCGATCTTCATGGGCGCGAGCCGGTCCCGGGTCGCACGGACCTGGGCCCGGAAGGTCGTGTCCACGTTGAGGATCTCGCTCGCGCGGGCGCACCCGTCGAAGAGGTCCCGCAGGATCTGGTTGTCCATGGTGGGGCCGGCGCACACGCTGGCGTTCGAGTGGTGGCTGAGCTCCGGTGAGTTCGACGGGTTGGTCACCAGGTAACCGAGGGTCGGCTCGGTCACCAGCGTGTCCAGGAAGAACTGCGCGGCGCCCTTCATGGCCGGGTAGTTCGCCCGTAGGAACTCGATGTCACCGTTGAACAGGTAGTGGTCCCAGATCAGTGTGGCCAGCCAGGCGCCGCCGGTCTGCCACATGCCCCAGAACGCGCCGTCCACGACCGAGGTGGCCCGCCACGCGTCGGTGTTGTGGTGGGTGACCCAGCCACCGGCGCCGTACTGCAGCTGCGCGGTGCGGGCGCCACTGACCGACAGGTCCCGGACCATGTCGAACACCGGGTTGTGGCACTCGGCCAGGTTGGTCGTGTTGGCCGGCCAGTAGTTCATCGGCAGGTTGGCGTTGATCGTGTACTTCGAGTCCCAGGAGGGGGTCAGCGAGTCGTTCCAGATGCCCTGCAGGTTGGCCGGCTGCGTGCCGGGGCGCGAGGACGAGATCAGCAGGTACCGGCCGAACTGGAACAGCAGCGCCGAGAACTGCGGGTCGTCGACGCTGTTGTGCTGGGCGATCCGGACGTCGGTCGGCTGGTCGGCTGCGGAGGTGCGGCCCAGGTCGAGGCTGACCCGCCCGAACAGCGCCTGGTAGTCGGCCACGTGCCGGCTGCGCAGCTGGTCGTAGCTGCTGGCCCGAGCGGCGGTGAGGCGCTGCCGTGCGATGCCCTGGTAGTCGCCGCCGACATTGCGGTAGTTGACGTAGCTGGAGCCGATGGAGATCAACAGGGTCACGCTGTTGGCGTTGGTGACCCGCAGGGTGCCGCCGGAGCTGGACACGGTGCCGCCGCTGACGGTCGCGTTGGCCAACGCGAGGAAGCGGACGGCGCCGTTCACGCCCTCCTGGTTACCGGAGACACCGTCGAGGGCGACCGTGGTGCCGTCCGGGCTGGACACCGTTGTGCGCTGCGGGCTGTCGAAAGTGGCGGTGAAGGTGATCGAGCCGGTCCGGTCGGCGGTCAGCCGCATCGCGATGACCTGGTCCGGCGCGCTGGCGAACACCTCACGCTGGTATCGGACACCGTTCATCACGTACGTCACCGAGGTGGTCGCGGTGGTGAGGTCGAGCGTCCGGTCGTACTGTGACGCTCCGCTGGCGGATCCGAAGGTGAGTCGGAGGTTGCCGACGGTCTGGTAGGCCAACTGCCCGCCGGGGTTGCCCATCATGTTCTGGTTGATCAGATCCTGGGCCTGGGTCCACTGGCTCGCGTTGACCAACCGGCGAATCTCCGGCAGCGCCGCCAGACCTCTGGGGTTGCTGGGATCGTGGGGGCCGCCGGCCCAGACGGTGTCCTCGTTGAGCTGAAGTCGTTCCGTGTCGACGTTGCCGAAGACCATGGCACCGAGTCGGCCGTTGCCTATCGGCAGCGCCCGTAGCCAGTCGGTGCCGGCAGCCTCGTCGTACCAGAGCGCGAGGTCCCCGGCGGCGAGCACCTGCGGCGGTGCCACGGAGTCTCCGCGGGCCACGGCGGTCCAGGGCAGGGGCAGTAGGGCGCCGCCCGCTCCCGCTACGCCGATCTTGAGGGCTTGCCGTCGGGTCAGGTCTGACATCGATCCTCCAAACGGTCTCTGAGCAGATCGACGACTGACCCCTGAGACGGCCAGACATCTGATGTGTTTCGCGAAGGTTACTCCGGAGCCACAGAATAGGCAACGGTCGATTAATAGGGTGGAATCCCGTACCAACAACGTCGCCAGCAAGGCTCATCGGTAGGAAGCCTGCTGCGGGCCGGCAGGGCGGCCCGCCGGAACGAGCCCGGCGGGCACCGCCCAGATCCACATACATCAGATGTACGGCACCGAGCGGGTGAGGTTCGCCGCGCGCCAGAGCCGACCGGCGAACCTACCCCTGGTGAACCACCCCTGTTCTCAGGAGACGCGCGGGCGGGGGCGGTTGCCGCGTTTGAGTTCGTAGAAGCCGGGGGTGCCGGAGACCAGCAGAACGCCGTCCCAGAGCAGACCGGCTGCCTCACCGCGGGGAACGGGGGTCACGACCGGGCCGAAGAAGGCATTGACGGTGCCGTCGGGGGCGGGGACGTGAATGGCGGGGGTGCCGAGGTCCTCGCCGACCGGCCGCAGGCCGTCCTCGTGGCTCCGGCGCAGGGCCTCGTCATGGTCGGACACGTCAGCCGCGGCCGCGAGGTCGGCCGGCAGGCCGAGGTCGGACAGGGCGGCGGTGTAGAGCTCGGGGCCGATCGGGGTCTTGTCGTGATGGATGCGGGTGCCCAGGGCGCTGTAGAGGTCGCGGACCGCGTCGTCACCGAACTTCTGCCGCACGGCGGTGACCACCCGGACGGGACCGAGGGTGTCGGTGAGCCAGTCGCGATACCAGGGATCGACCTCGCGGCCGTGGTTGAGCAGCCACAGGCTCATCACGTGGAAGCGCACCCGCACGTCGCGGACCTGCTCGACCTCCAGTAGCCAGCGGGAGGTGTTCCAGGCCCATGGGCACTTCGGGTCAAACCACATGTCGGCGTACGTCGTCATCGGGCCTCCTCAGGCACGGTACTGGTCGTGGCGGGCGAACAGGTCGGTCCACTCCTCTTCGGACAGGGTCCGGCCGGTCGCGGAGATCTCGGCGAGTTCGCGGAAGTACGTCTCGCGCGGCACGCCCGGCGCGAACAGGATCAGCATCACGGCCTCGGCGTCGCTGTCGTTGCGGAAGCCGTGCACGCCACCCTCGGGTACGTGTAGGAAGTCGCCGGGCCGCCCGTCGATCCAGCCCGACCCGCCGTAGAGCCGCACGGTGCCGGACACGACGTAGAAGGACTCGGAAAAGGTCCGGTGGAAGTGCGCGTCCGCCCCGCCTCCCCTGGCCGGCATCCGCCACTCGTAGAGGCCGAAGCGGCCCTGGGTGGCACTGCCGGGGGCGATGAACCGGCCGATCGTGCCGGAGCGCATCACCGTCCGCTCCTGCGCGGCTTCCGGATGGTGCGCGGCGCTGACCGCGCCGAACTCCGCCGTGTACGTCATGGCGATCCCTCCACAGATTAGCTTGCAACTAGCTTATCGCTAAGCTGCTTGCCGTCAAGGAATCTTGTCGTACTAGACTTCGTCGCATGGCCTTGCGACCAGACGAGTTCTACGACCACGCAATCGCCGTCGCGGACAGCGAGCGCCGGCTCCCGTTGGCACACATGACGGGATGGGAGATCAGTCCGTTCGATCCGGACGGGCTGCGCGTAGCGCCGTTGCGCCCGCCGGTGCTCCCGGAGCCCGCGCGGCACGGCGAGGATCCGTCGGACTGCGACGCCTGCTCCGACCGGGACGAAGGAATCTGGTTCAACGATCACTGGCGGCTCACCCGAATTTCGGGCGTGGGCGTCCCGCTGGCGCTCATGCTGCATCCGCGCGATCACTACGACATGGCGGATCTACCTGACGAGCTGGCTGCCGAACTGGGGCTGTTGAGCACTCGCATCGTCCGCCACGTGCAGGCGTTGCCGCACATCTCGCGGGCCCACGTCTACCGCATCGGGGATGGCGGCGCCCACCTGCACGTCTGGTTCTTCGCTCGGCCCGAGGGGCAGGCCCAACTGTACGGGTCGTGGCTGGTCGTCTGGGACGACCTGCTACCGGAGTACCCAGCGGACGTCGCGGAAGCTGATGCGGAGATCGTGGCAGACGCGCTGGTCGCGAGCCACGGAGGCCACCGGTCGCCCATTAGCGAACCCGCCGCCCGACCGGCCTGACAGCTGCTCGATCGTCTACGGCCCGGGCCTGGTCGACCGGGTACGCGGGGGAACGACTTCGGTCCCTCCGGATCCACGCGGTGCCCAGCCAGACCCACACGAAGCAGCACGACGAATGAACGTTCTTGAGAGGATTCGAGCATGCGAGCGATCACCGTGCGCGACCGTGACGCGGGTGTTGGTGGCCTCACCCTGACCGACATGCCTTACCCCCACGCTGCGGAAAACGATGTCATCGTGCAAGTGCACGCCGCGGGCTTCACCCCCGGAGAGCTGGACTGGCCGGCAACGTGGTCTGATCGCGCGGGCCGCGACCGGACGCCCAGCATCCCCGGGCACGAGCTGTCCGGAGTCGTGGTCGAACTCGGCTACGGAACCACCGGCCTCACGGTAGGCCAGCGGGTTTTCGGACTGACCGACTGGACCCGCAACGGATCTCTTGCCGAATACACCGCGGTGGAGGCTCGCAACCTTGCCCCCCTCGCGGCCGACATCGACCACACCGTGGCCGCCGCGCTGCCCATTTCCGGACTGACCGCATGGCAGGGACTGTTCGACCACGCCCACCTCACGACCGGCCAGACCGTCCTCATCCACGGTGCTGCGGGCGGCGTCGGCTCGATCGCCGTCCAACTCGCGCGAGAGGTGGGCGCCCGTGTGATCGGCACCGGCCGAGCCGACGACCGCGAGGTCGCGCTCGGGCTCGGTGCGCAGACCTTCCTCGACCTGGCCGCCGACGATGTGCGGCACATCGGCGAGGTGGACGTGGTGTTCGACGTCATCGGCGGCGACATCCTCGAGAGATCGACCGAACTGGTACGCCCGGGCGGCACCCTCGTCACCATCGCCATGCCACCGAGCGTGCAGCCCAAGGACGGACGAGCCATCTTCTTCGTCGTCGAACCCGACCGCGCCCGGCTGACCGACCTCGCCGAGCGCCTCCGCGCCGGACGGCTCAACCCCATTGTCGGCGCCGTGCGACCGCTTTCCGAAACGGCCTCCGCGTTCGCCCGCCACGGCCACCGCACACCCGGAAAGACGATCATCCAGGTCGCGAAGGAACCAGGACCGCAGCACTCCTGATCGGATGTGTCGACTACCGGTAGATCGCCCAGAAGTTGAGCGCCTCACGAAATCCGCTATCACAATGTGGACAGACGTTGTCGCCCGCGGCCATCATGGTGCTCCCCCACCGCCCACGAGGCGGACGCGTTGGGTAAGCCGTTGTTTCTTCGGATCCGCCAGTCACCTCAGGACCCGCTCGGACACCGGCGGAGGAACCTCCCGCGAGACGCTTTCGAGCTGATGTCGTAAACGGATCAGTGGCCGACTGGCGACACGGCGGCCGAGACGCCACCTGATGTCACAAACGACTCAGCTCGAAAGCGTCCGACTGCCCCCGGGCGGACATCAGCACCACGGTCGCCCGGCGCAGCCTCACCGGGTCCTTCGCGATCCGGGTGATGCCCTCGTGCGGGGCACCGGCCGGCACGGCTCGGCGAGGGTGTCCCGTCTCACCGCGGTCTCGCTCAGCGGGTCACCGCAGCGGCCCGTACCCTTGATCGGGTACAGACTGTACCCATATGTCCACCAGCCGAGGGGTGACAATGTCCGATTACGCGTCCGGCCACATCGACCTCGCTCGCCTGCGGGAAGTGCTCGACGGGCCGTGGGCCGAGGTCCGCAACGCGCACCGGGATCAGCTCGACGCGCGATTCCTCCCCGTGTATGGCGAGACCGGTGACCAGGCACGTGAGCGGATCACCCGGCTCCTCACCGCGCTCCCCGTCGAGTTGGGGATGGCGTCGGCCTTCCCCCGCGAGTACGGCGGCAGATCCGACGTGGGGGGCTCGATCGTCGCCAGCGAGATGCTGGCGCAGGTCGACCTGTCGCTGATGGTCAAGGCGGGCGTGCAGTGGGGCCTTTTCGGCGGTGCGGTCGCGGCCCTCGGCACCCAGCGGCACCACGACATCTATCTGCGGGACATCATCTCGGGCAAGATCTTCGGCTGCTTCGCGATGACCGAGACCGGCCACGGCTCCGACGTCCAGCAGTTGCGCACCACCTGCACGTACGACCCGCAGACGCAGACCTTCGACCTGCACACCCCGCACGAGGCCGCCCGCAAGGACTACATCGGCAACGCGGCCCGGGACGGGCGAATGGCGGTGGTCTTCGCGCAGCTGATCACCAACGGGCAGCGGCACGGCGTACACGCGTGGCTGGTCCCGATCCGCGACGCGCAGGGCACCCCGCTGCCCGGCGTGACCATCGGTGACGCGGGGCCCAAGGCCGGCCTGCTCGGCGTGGACAACGGACGGCTCAGCTTCGACCACGTGACGGTGCCACGGGACATGCTGCTGGACCGGTACGGTCAGGTCGCGGAGGACGGGACGTACTCCAGCCCGATCGAGAACGACTCCCGGCGCTTCTTCACCATGCTCGGCACCCTGGTCCGCGGCCGGGTGAGCGTGGGCGGTGCCGCGTCGGCGGCCACCAAGTCGGCGCTGACCATCGCGGTGCGTTACGGCGACATCCGCCGCCAGTTCGACACGCCCGACGCGGACCGGGAGGTGCTGCTCAACGACTACCTGGCCCACCAGCGCAAGCTGCTGCCCGCCCTGGCCACCACGTACGCGTTGCACTTCGCCCAGGCCGAGCTGGTCACCACGCTGGCTCAGGTGCAGGGCGGCGCCGGGCCGGTCGACGAACACCGGCAACGGGAGCTGGAGTCCCGGGCCGCCGGTCTCAAGGCCGCGCAGACCTGGCACGCCACCCGCACCATCCAGATGTGCCGCGAGGCGTGCGGCGGCGCCGGCTACCTGGCCGAGAACCGGCTACCCAGCCTCAAGGCTGACACCGACGTCTTCACCACGTTCGAGGGCGACAACACGGTGCTGCTGCAGCTGGTGGCCAAGGGGCTGCTCACCGGCTACCGTGACGAGTTCGGCTCGCTGGACGGCTGGGGGCGCGCCTCCTTCGTCGCCGAACAGGTCCGCGAGATGGTGCTCGAGCGCACCGCTGCCCGGTCGCTCATCGAGCGGCTGATCGGCGCCGTGCCCGGCCGCGACGAGGAGGTCGCCGTCACCGACCGCGGCTGGCAGCTCAAGGTTTTCGAGGACCGCGAGAGGCACCTCCTCGACGGGGCGGTCCGCCGCCTTCGCAACGGCGCGGCCACGAAGAAGGACCGTCCGTTCGACATCTTCAACGACGTCCAGGACCACGTCCTCGCCGTCGCCGCCGCGCACGTCGACCGGGTCACCCTGGAGGCGTTCGTCGCCGGCATCGAGGACACCGCCGACCCGGCGGTCCGGGCGCTGCTCTCCCGGGTCTGTGACCTGTACGCGCTCAGTGTCATCGAGGCCAACAAGGGATGGCTCCTGGAGCACGGCCGGCTCACGCCAGCCCGCTCGAAGGCGGTCACCGGCGTGGTGAATGGCCTGCTCAAGGAGCTGCGCCCGCACATGCGGACGCTCGTGGACGGTTTCGGCATCCCGGAGAAATGGCTGCACTGCGCCATCCTGCGCGAGGAATCCGGCCGGCAGGAGACGATGGCCGCCCATGACGCCGCCGGTGATCCGCAGGCAGTCCCGGCATAGGCGTCGACTCACCCTCCTCTTCGAGGCGGGTGAGTCGCCCAGGGCCTGAGCCGTGCCGAGTTCAGGCGTCGGTGAGCCGGCGGTGCTCGTCGGTCTCCATGTCGATGAAGGCCTGGATCATGCCGCGGTAGATCCGCTCGATCAGGTCCGGGTCCGCGCCGGCCTCGTTCGCCAGCGCGCGGACCCGGGCCACCACCTGCGCCACCCGGTCCGGTGCACGGACCGCCTGCTGGTCGCTCTTGAGCGGGGCCGCCCGCCGGACCAGGGCCTCCCGCCGGGCGAGCAGCCCGACGAGCTCACCGTCCAGCTCATCGATCCGAGCGCGGATGTCGGTCAGCGCTGACGCGATGTCTGTCATGCCGGAAATCGTCGCACGGCGGGCCGAATGCCCGGACCACCTGCCGATGGCCCCGACGACTGAGCTGCCACCGCTGACCGCGTTGACCATCCGTCAGACGGCGTTGGCTTTAGGGCAGTCGTCGCCCTATGGTGGAGGCATGCCGCCGGTGACGTTCCGCTCGCCTGCCGTCACTGAGGTGGCGGCAGTCGACGCTGTCCACGTGGCGGCAGCGCATCGTACGGCCTCGATGCGGGTGCCGGTTGTCCGCGCGCTGCACGTCGCGCCGACACACAAGCTGTCGAGCCCGGCGCGAACCGGCCGAGACCCTCCCGCGGAATCGTTGCACCCAGAACGACCGCCAGGGCGAAGCTATTCAAGCTTCGGCCCTTTTTCTTTTTCCCCTCTTCTTGAAAGGCAGACCATGAGCATCGATCATCGTCCGGCCGACCACAGTTGGCTCGCTGATCTACGCGCGTCCCTGGCGGACGACTTCGCCACACAGACGGCTCGGCTGCGGGAACTGACCGAACTCAACGCGGACACCGGCGACCCCAGCGAGGCCCACAACCGGGCCGCGCTGCTGGTGGCCACCCGCCGGAACATCGAGCACATCACCGGTGCGCTGAGCCGGATCGCCGACGGCACCTACGGTGCCTGCGAGAAGTGCCGCCAGAACATTCCGGCGGAGCGGCTTGAGGCTCTCCCGCACGCACGCTTCTGTGTGCCGTGCCAGGAAAAGCACAACGGGTGACACCGATGTGGCTGCCGTGCGCCACAGGTGGCACGGCAGCCACATGCCTCATCACCGTCGATCCCGCCCAACGCGACGACGGCGTCTGGCGCGTCATCGAAGACGGCCAGCCAGGAAGGAACGTCAGCCGCTTACGCGGACGGCCTCGATGATCGTCTCGGCGACTTCGCTCGGCCGCGCCACCGCCATTGCGTGCGAGCCGCCGACGACCTCGCGCTGGCCCCGCGGGTCGGCCCGTTCGGCCATGAACCGATGCGCGGCGACCGGGATGTTCTGGTCGGCGTCTCCGAACACGAACCAGCTGGGCAACAATCGCCAGGCGGGGTCACCGGCGAGCACGTCACTCAGGGCCTGTTCGGTGATCGGCCGTTGGGTCCGGGCCATGAGCGCGGCAAGGTCGGTCGGCACGTCCGCGGCGAACTGCGTGTGGTAGGCGTCCTGGCCGATGGCCACCTCGTTACCACCGGTCGACACCGGGTACTGCACCAGCGTCTCGGCGAGCGTGCTGCCGGGAAACTTCCCGGACAGCGACAGCGCCGACTCGCCGGTGTCCGGGCAGAAGGCGTTGACGTACACGAGGGCCCGCACCGATGGTTCGTCAGCTGCGGCCTGCGTGATCACCATGCCGCCGTACGAATGGCCGACGAGGATGATCGGGCCACCAATCCCGCGCATCACGTCCCGCACGTACGCGGCGTCGCCCGCAACGCCGCGCAGCGGGTTGGCGGCGGCCACCACGTCGTACGCGGCACCCAGCCGCTCGATCACACCGTTCCAGCTCGCCGAATCGGCGAACGCGCCGTGCACGAGGACAATGGTGGGCTGCGGATCGGGCATGACACGCACTCCCTTACTCCTTGACGCTGTTCAACCGCCGACCTCGCCGGCACGCCTGTTTACCCGTCAGGCGAGGGTGAAACGCGGGCCCAGAAACAGGCCGCCACTCGCGTCGATGACCTGCCCGGTGACCCAGCGCGCGGCGTCGGAGGCGAGGAACGCGACCACGTCGGCGACATCGCCGGGCCCGCCCAGCCGGTCGAGTGCCGTCATCCCGGTGATCAGCTCGGCCAGCCCCGGTGTCTCGAAGACCGGCCCGTTGGTCGCGGTCCGGGTGGCGCCGGGCGCGACCGCGTTCACCGTGATGCCCCGGGCGCCGAGCTGGTTGGCCAAAGTCAGGGTCATCGTCTCGACCGCGCCCTTGGTCATGGCGAACGACGTTTGGGTGGCATTGGCCATCCGGGTCGCCACGGACGAGATCGTGATGATCCGGCCGCCGTCGCGGAGCAGGGGCAACGCCCGCTCGATGATGAAGTACGGCGCTCGTACGTTGACCGCGAACAGATGGTCGAAGGCCGCCCGCGTCGTGGCGCCGAGCGGGCCCGCAGGTGGCGCCGCCGCATTGTTGACGAGGATGTCGAGTGGCCGCTCGGCCAGGCTGGCCTTGACCCCCGTGAACAGCGTCTCGACATCTCCGTCCACGCCCAGTTCCGCGCCGACGGCGTACGCCGTTCCACCGTCCCGCACGATCTGGTCGACCGTCGCCGTCGCGCCGTCCTTGTCTGTGCCGAAGTGCGCGACGACGACAGCTCCCCGCGCTGCCAGCCGGATCGCGATCGCCTGTCCTATGCCGCGCGAAGCGCCAGTCACCAGAGCTGTCCTGCCGATCAGATCGCGCATGATGTTAGTTACTCCCGACTTGTTAGTGACTACCAGTGCGATAGTGTCTATCACATGGGCGAACGGCACTCAACACTTCGGGAGCAACGACGGGCCGAGACGCAGCGCATGATCCAGGCGCATGCGGTGCGGTTGTTCGTCGAGCGCGGGTACGACGGCACGACCGTGAACGACGTCGCAGAGGCCGCGGGCGTCTCGCCGATGACGGTGTACCGGCACTTCCCGACGAAGGAGGACCTCGTGCTGGTCGATCAGAACGGCCCGCTGGTCGCCGAACGGATCGCCGCGACGCCGGCCGGGCAGCCCCTCGTGCGCCGCATCGGCAGCGCGCTCGTCGACTCAGCGCGGACGCTGACCGCTGGCGACGACCGGTTCCTGCTGGCCCGCCTGCGGTTGATGATCTCGACGCCCGCCCTACGCGCCCGGCACCTGGACAACCACTACGTGCTTCAACAAGCCATCGTGGACGGCCTCGGGGACGAGGCCGCCGATCCCGACACGGCCTTCCAAGCCGAGGCGGCGGCCAGCGCCTGCCTGGCCGCCATGCACACCGCGCTGGTGCGGTGGGCGAAGGACGACGGGCGCACCGATCTACCCGACTTGATAGCTAAGGCGCTGGCGGCAGCCTTCGGCGACAACACACCGACGGGCGACCACGCCGAGCGGTCAGCGACATGAGCGCGCATCGGACTACGTGGGTTCAGCAAGCCGGCAGCTACCTGGCGGATATGCCCTTGGTGAGGCCGGTGGTTCCGTCAGGGCGGGCGAGTGGCTCCGACTGGTAGCCCTCGCTGTGGTAGAGGCTGATGTTCCGCAAGCTTTTCGCACCGGTGAACAGCAGGATGCGGCGGCAATCCGGTCGGGCGCCGGTTTCGGCGGTGCGTAGCAGCCACCGGCCCAGCCCGTGCCCCCGCAGGTCGGGCACGACGGCGAGCCGACCCACCTGCCAGTCCGTGCCGTCGCGTCGGGCCCGCACCATGCCCAGCAGTCGGCCGTCCAACCAGATGCCCGTGGTGTGCCAGGTTTCCAGCCAGTCGCGTACCTCCTCCAGCGACTCATGCAGGGCCGGTATGGCCATCGTGTCATTGACGACGGCCTCTTCCACCCAGCAGCACCGCTGCAGCACAGTGACCTCGGGCGCGTCGTCGGGGGTCAACCGTCTCGCGTACGACCCTGGCACCGGTCCGGGCAGTGCATCTGCTCGTGCGCGCTCGCGCATCGGCCGGAGGGCGTGAGCGACCCGGACCAGTTCGTCCACCAGCCCGACACCCGCCGTGTCGCGGGCCGGGTCGGGAAGCAGCCGTCCACTTTCCACAGCGTCACCGATGCGAATCGCGACCGTGGCGCCCACCGGGACCAGGCGGAGCGTGGTCACCACCTGCTTGGCATGCTGAACCGACCGGGTGCCCGCCGACGTGTTGCCGTAGCTGACGAAGCCGATCGGCTTCCATGCCCACTCGCGGCCGAGGTAGTCCAGCGCGTTCTTCAGCGTGGCTGGCATCCCGTAGTTGTACTCCGGCGTGACCGCGATGAACCCGTCCGCCGCGTCGACGATCGCGCTCCACCGACGTGTGTGCTCATGCTGGTAGACACCCGACGACGGATGCTCCTCCTCGTCGAGGAACGGCAGGTTCAGATCGCCGAGGGCCACCGGCACAAGCTCGACGCCGAGTTCCGCGGCACGAAGGGTGACCGCTTCGATCAACCACTGCGCCACCAGGGGGCCGAGGGCACCTGGGCGGGTGCTGCATATCAGTACGACGACACGTGGCGATTTCGTTGACATGGAAACGAAGTGTAGATGCTAGGTTGATTACATGTCAACGAGAGCGCCGGCCGAGGCCGTACGTTGGTTGAACCCTGACGAGGAACGGGCGTGGCGGGCGTTCCTGCGCGTAGTTGTCGCCGTCCAGACCGGCACGGCGCGCGACCTGGCCGCGGTCGGGCTCTCCGAACCCGACTACGAGGTGCTGAGCACCCTGTCGGAGCGGACCGGCCACACCAGCACCCTGGGAGAACAGGCCGACAAGATGGGCTGGTCACGCAGCCGGCTGTCCCGGCACGCCACCCGGATGGAGGCGCGCGGTCTCTTGAGGCGCACACCCGACCCGGCCGACGGCAGAGGTTGTTTCCTTGTCCTCACCGCGCAAGGTCTGGACGCCCTCGAAAACGCCGCACCGGCCCACGTTCAGTCGGTACGACGCCACTTCATCGACCGGCTCACCCCAGACGACCTCATCGCCATGGAACAGATCGCCCGGAGGCTGGAAGAACCCCCAGTCGGCGACGATCGACCACCCAGATGAAGCCGCCCCGTTCGGGAGACTGTCGACCCCGGTACCCGTGCCGCGCGAGCTGCCCCGCCTTGACCCTCTACTCGTCTTGGCGATCTGCTGAGCAGCACGCTTGGCCAGCCGCAACTGCTCCTCCCGGCTCAAGGCTCGGGATGCTCGTCGGCGGCTGGCTCGTAGGACAGCCGCATCGCCCGTGCCGGCATCCGAAAGATCACCGTTCACGACGCCCGCCGTACCTGGCCTCCTACCCATCGCGACCGGCCTATCACAACGGATCAGCCGCTTCGGCGGTTACCCCACTGGCGCGGGCTCTGGACCGAACCCCGGCCGCCGAGGTGCTGACCCTTTCCATGCGGTTGGGGCGAGACGACCTTGCCCTTCGCGCGTCGGGCCGCCCGATTGGCGGGAACGGCAGGCTGGTCGGTCTCGGCCGTGGTTGAGGTGTCGGCATCCGCCGCGTGGTCGTCCTGGACGGGCTCAGGCTCCGGCATCGGTATCTCCCTGGATTCGTGAGGCGCCCAGCGGGCCATCGACAGCCGGCGGACGCGGACTACTCGACGTCGGTGTGGGCCCCTTGACGGTATCGCAACGCCGAGCCCGTCCGATCAACGGTCTCCAGCCCGCGTGCGGGCGGAAACCGCCTGTGGCAGCCGATACGCGACCGAGAGCTGACCGCAAGGGCTACCCCAACCGCCCGACTGGCCTTCAACTGCCGAACGCACGGCCCGCCGGTTGCGACCCACGAATCGAGGCGCAATGAACAGGAACCGCCGGTAGCTTGCAGAAACAGATAGAGCACCGCATTACTGACTGTCGGATTCAGCGGCGTAGTCGACCCGGCTGCTGTCGAGCAGATCACGGCTGATCGCTTGAGCGCCGGTGTCCATCGCGGTGAGTGCGGCGGTCCTCAGGGCGCGCGTCGGGGATCCCCGTGGCGCGCGCCCTGACTCTCGGACCCGTGCTTATCGGCAGTTCCGCCGGCCGGGCAGCCCGAGGATCAGCGCCGCGCCGACGGTCAGGTGCATGCCGAGCAGCACCAGCCGGCTGCTGGTGCCGACGCCGTTGCCCAGCGGGCCGGCCAGCGAGAGCACCAGCACGATCAGCGCGATGATCTGAAACGTCCGGGCGGGACGGCGGACAGTCCGCTCCAGCAGCGCGAGCAGGCCCCAGGCGGCCAGGCCGGCGATCAGCGCGGCCACCACGACGGCGACCGGGCCGATGTGCTGGGTGGCGTCGCCCTGGCGGACGGCGAGATCGATGCCGGCCCAGGGGTCGTTGACGGCCCAGAGGAGGAGAGCCCCGGCCGCTCCCGCGGCGACGGTGATCGCGCGGCCCGTACGCCGTGCGGCGGTCGTGGTCGTGTCGGTGCACTGCTGCATGTCGTTCGTCATGCCGATGAGCATCGCGGGCCGGGCCGGGTGGGCACATCGGACCGGGAGCTGCGCCGATGCCCTCCTAGGAGAACCCGACCACCAACTTTGGAAGGTGTCGGCGTCCGGTGCCCGCCGGTTAGCCTCGCCGAGTGACCAGCTTCTCCCCCGGGTCGGAAGACTGCGACCGCCGTCCCCGCGTTGCGGCTTTCGCCGGGATCCTGGGCGCGTCGGGCGTGCTCGTCGCGGTGACGATCCTGGGCTGGTGGATCGGCCGCCCGCCCGGCCCGCTGCTCGCGCTCGACCTCGCGGCTGGCGCGCTGAGTTGGCTGCTGGCGCCGCTGATGCTGTGGCGGCCGGCCGCTACCACGGTGGTGCTCACCGTGCTGGCCGCGGTGTCGCCGGCGGCCACCCCGTCGGCCACGATCGGCGCGGCGCAGGTGGCGCGGCGCCGACGCTCCCCGGTGGCGATCGCGGTGGCGGTGGCCGGGCTCGCCGCGCACGCGGTCCAGGGTGCTTGGCGGTCTAGCGGCGGCATTTCGTATGGCTGGTGGCTGGCGCTGGTCGCCATCGGCTACGGTGCGCTGCTCGGCTGGGGTGCGTGGGCACAGGCCCGCGAAGCGCTGATCCGCTCGCTGCACGACCGGGCCCGCCGCGCCGAGGCGGAACAGGGCCGCCGGGTGGCCGAGGCGCGCATGCTGGAACGCCGCAAGATCGCCCGGGAGATGCATGACGTCCTCGCCCACCGCCTGTCGTTGCTGGCCACGTTCGCCGGCGCGATGGAGTACCGTCCGGACTCCTCACCCGAGCAGTTGTCCCGGGCCGCGGGCGTCGTCCGCGACGGCGTGCACCAGGCGCTCGACGAGCTGCGCGAGGTGATCTCGCTGCTGCGCGACGACGACCCCCCGCACAGCGACGGCAGCCGCCCGCAGCCGGTGCTGGCCGACGTCCCACGCCTGGTCGAGGAGTCGCGCGACGCCGGCACCGAGGTGCTGCTGCACGAGGCGGTGGCCGGGCAGGCCGAAGCACCCCCGTCGGTGGCCCGCACGGCGTACCGGGTGATTCAGGAGGGCCTGACCAACGCCCGCAAACACGCCGCCGGCCAGCCGGTCCAGGTCTCCCTGCGCGGCGGGCCCGGCGCGGGCCTGCAGATCGACGTCCGCAACGCGCTGACGCCGGAAGGCACGACGCCGCCCGGGTGGTCCGGGGGTGCCGGGCTGGTCGGGCTCACCGAGCGGGTGCACCTGGCCGGCGGGCGGCTCGACCACCAGGTGGTCGGCGGGGAGTTCCGGCTGCACGCCTCGATACCATGGCCGGCGTGACCCCGCCGGTGCGTGTGCTCGTCGTCGACGACGACGCGCTCGTCCGCGCCGGGCTGACCATGATGCTCGACGGCGCCCCGGGCATCGCAGTGGTCGGCGAGGCCGCCGACGGCGACGAGGTGCCGGCCGCGGCCGACGCGCACGCCCCCGACGTCGTGCTGATGGATTTGCGCATGCGCCGGGTCGACGGCATAACCGCCACCCGCCGCCTGCGGGCGCGCCCGCGGCCGCCCGAGATCATCGTGCTCACCACGTTCGACACCGACGAGAACATCCTGCACGCGCTGCGTGCCGGGGCCAGCGGCTTCCTGCTCAAGGACACCCCGCCGGCCCAGATCGCCGAGGCGGTCCGGCAGGTCGCGGCCGGCGAGCCGATCCTGTCCCCGCGGATCACCCGCCGGCTGATGGACCGGGTCGCCGTCCAGGCCGGCGCGTACGCCCGGGCCAAGGCCACCCTCGCGGCGCTCAGCCCGCGCGAACACGCCGTCGTCGTGGCGATCGGCCAGGGCCGCAACAACGCCGAGATAGCCAGCGCGCTCGACATGACCCTGGCCACCGTGAAGAGCCACGTGTCGCACATCCTGACCAAGCTCGACCTCGACAACCGTACCCAGGTGGCGCTCATCGCCCACGATGCCGGCCTCGCCTGACCGACCCACCCGGTGGCGGCTCGCGTCACCGGGGCCGCGCGGCGGCGGCTCGTATGACCGGCCATGGGCCGGGGTGAGCTGGTCTGACGCGTAGTCACTCAGTTAGTCACCCAGGTACGACAGAGGGTTCGTCTCGATCTTCCGAGATGGCGCCTCATGTGCGCCCACCGGCCCTACGAATCGAACTTTCAGTCCACCGCGTGGTTGGGGATCCTCGATCGGACGGCCAGGCCGTACAGGCAGGCCATCCCGGCCAGGATGCCGAACAGGACGAACGGGCCTGCGGGGCGCCAGTTGTCGTACAGGGTGCCACCGGCGGCGAACGCGATCATGATGCCGATGCCGCCGCTGAGCGCGAACGTTCCGATGACCGAGCCCCGTGTACGGCTGGGAGCCTGTTCGGCGATCAGTACCTGACTGGAGATGACGGCGCCGACCTGGCCGAGCCCGATCAGGGCGGCTACGGCATAGCCGAGCGGGCTGAACGGGTCTCCGACGAAGATCGTGGCGGTGTAGCCGAGGGCGGCGGTCCCCAGGGAGATCAGCACCGCGTCGGTGCGGGACAGCCGGTCGGCGATGATGCCGATGGTCGGTGCCCCGATCAGCGCGATGCCGTTGGCCACTCCCAGCAACAGACCTGCCTTGGCCAGCGCCTCGGCCTCGCTGAGCCCGAGGTTCTGGGTGCCGTACTGCTGTGCCCAGAGGGTGAGGTAGGCGCCGACGAGCGCCAGGTCGGCTCGGGCGACGAAGGCGCTGAGGTAGGCGAAGGAGACGCCGGGGCGCCGAATCTCGGCGACGCCCTCGCGCAGCAGCCTGGGGATCGGGATGTGCTCGGAGTGCGTTGTCGCCAGGCCGCCCCGGAGGGTGAGCCGCATCAGGATCGCGGTGAGCAGGGCCAGCCCGCCGACGATGAGGTAGGTCGCCCGCAGCGCGGCGATCGTGTCCATCCCGCTGCGCTCGAAGATGTCGGGCAGTTTGATCAGCACGAAGAACGTGACGAGCGCGCCGAGACCGTTGCAGAAGCCGAGGATGCCGTTGGCCCTGCCGCGGGTGGTGTCCCGGACGTAGTCGGCGACCACAGCCGTGAGCATCACGGTGACCATCGCCACGCCGACGGCGGCGACACCCCGGGCCAGGTAGTAGGGCAGGACCGAGCCGAGGAACGGTGCCATGCCGACGCCGAGGCCAAGCAGGATGTAGCCGCCGACCACGATCGGGCGCCGTCCGAGGCGGTCGGACCAGGCGCCGGCCAGGCCGACCGCCGCGATCAGGACGATCTCGCTGATCAGCCCAGCGGTGCCCACGATCGAACCCTGCTCGCCCTTGGGCACGCCCAGGATGGAGGTGAGTAGCGCGGTCTGCGCGGCCGGGATGAACGTGAACGTCATGATCGACGTCAGCGCCAGCCAGTAGTACCCGCTGATGTTGGTCCGGGTCGTGCCCGGTGAGAGCCGGAGTGGGCCGAACATGGTGGTCTGCTCGCCGGCCTCCGGCGCGACGGCGGTGTCTTCCTGGCTGTGCTGCACGCTGGTCCCTCCGCCCTGCAGTGGTCGAATGGAAACGGTGTTTCCACACCCTAGCGGGTCAGGGCCCGGACGTGATCGCGTCGATGCGACGCATTTCCCGTCGCCCGGTCCTGGTCCCGGTCCGGCACCGTCGACCCCTCCTGGTGCCGCGACCGGCCGGCTCAAGGGCCGGCGACGCCGCGGGCGTGTTCGAGAGGGCCTCCCACACCGATGACCGAAAGTAACCAGACGGCGGCTGGGGCGGCGGTGGCAGCATCAGGGCGACCGGGCCCTCCGAAATATGAGGTGGAGCCCGTTGTGGTATCTCCGGCACGATGTCCGGATGATGCTGCTGGTCCCCGCGAATCCCCTACGACCACGCCGGCCCGACGACCACTTCGCGCCCGAGGCACACGCGGCCCGCGCCGCCGGGATCAACGTCGCCGTGGTCGACCACGACGCGCTGAGCAGCGACGATCCGCAGCGCGGGGTCGCGGCCGTGCCCGCCGGTGGTGTCGCGGTCTACCGCGGATGGATGCTCCGCAGCGACCAGTACGCGGCCTTCGCCGACGCCCTCGCCGCCCGTGGCGTGACCCTCCGCACCAGCGGCGACCAGTACCGCCGCGCCCACGAACTCCCCGGCTGGTACCACCACCTCGCCCCGGTCACCCCGACCTCCACCTGGACCACCAGCGCGGAGCGGACCGCGTTCGACCAGGCCCGCATCCGGCTCGGTAGCGGCGCCGCCGTGCTGCGCGACTACACAAAGTCGATGAAACACCACTGGCACGAGGCCACCTTCATCCCCGACCTCACCGACCCCACCACCGCCTGGCAGATCGCCGCCCGATTCCTGGAACTCCGCGCCGACGACTTCACCGGCGGCTTCGTCCTACGCACCTTCGAGCACTTCACCACCGCCGAGGTACGCACCTGGTGGATCAACGGCGCCTGCACACTCGTCGGCGCCCACCCCGACACCCCCGACGACCTCCCGCCCACCAACCTCGACCTCGGCACCCTCACACCACTTGTCGCCGCCCTCGACCTACCCTTCGTCACCGTCGACCTCGCCCGACGCGACGACGGCAGCTGGCGCGTCATCGAACTCGGCGACGGTCAGGTCAGCGACCGACCCACCACCATCAACCCCCACGACTTCGTCGCCGCGCTACGTACGGGCGTCAGATGAACAGCGACAGCGCTGGACTGAGCTCCCCCAAGATCACGATTGGGATTCGGGTCCGACCGGACCGTTGACGGTCCGTTGCGTCCCCTCTGTGCTGTGCGCGGGCAGGACGCCCGAATCGAGGAGGGCACGACGATGGAATCCACGGCACCGGCACCCGTTACGCCGCCGGGACCGCGCCGACGTCGGGGATGGTTGGCGCTCGCGCTGGCCGGGCTGCTGATCGGCGGGGCGGCCGGGGTGACGCTCTGGCGGACGAGCGCCACCCGGTCACCGGCATCCGCCGACGTCGCCGCCCCCGTCACGACCCGGGAACTCTTCGCCGCGCTGCCCAACCGGCTGTTGCCGCCGACCACCCCGACGGCCCTGCCCACCGACCGGGCCGTGGGACGGGGAGCCCTGCTCTACCAGATCAAGGATCCCGATAGCTTCGAGATGGCGTCCGGCGCCTTGCCTCGACTGCCGATGTACCTGGTGACCGCCTCCGGGGAACAATTCGACGTCGGGCTGGCGACCATCGTGGGCGAGTTCAGTCAGGCGCTCTCCCCGGACGGGCGGTGGTTCGCCCAACGCCGAGACAGGCAGTGGTGGATCCGCGACCTCACCGGGATCACCGAGCGGGCCGTCCCGCCCGGGTACGAGTTGCGGCAGTGGTCCACCGACGGAAGGGCGCTGCTGCTCGAGCAAACCGCCGCCGGCGGGGCGTACACAGCGTTCACCCTGCCCAGCGGGGAACTACGCCCGCTGGCGTTACGCGCGACGCCGGACCGCCGAATGCTGGCATTCCTGGAGGGGCGTGAACTGGCCACAGCGGAGTTCGCCGTCGGAACGAACCTCCAGCCGCGCCGCCAGCTCACCATCGCCATTCAAGACGCCGACGGCCGCAACGCCCGCTCGGTGTCGATCCCCACCACCCAACAGGTAGGCCCCGGCGACATCCGCAACGCACTCGTCCCGCTCATACGCGGCGGAGGCGATCCGCCGACGGTGTGGGCTCTGGTCACCCGGCAAGAGGAGGCCCCGACCGGCCAACGGGAGGAAACGCAGGCAGCACCCCCCATGACATTGGTTGGGGTGGATCTGCAGTCCGGCCAACCAGCCGGCCGGATCGACCTCGTGGCGCCCCAGGATGGCCAGGGTGAGGAATTCCTCGGTCTCGTCGGCACCGAAGTCATCCTGCAACGCTGGACCGCCGACGGCGCTGAACTGGTCGCCGCCGACCCAGGCACCGGCCAGCGCCGGGTGCTGACCTCGCTGCCCGACTATGCGCGGGTGATCGTCCCCGGCGACTAGAAGTGCCCTTTCGCCGGGCCGAGCGTCTGGGCGTCAGCGGCGGCCGACTCCGCGCGCGCCGCGGGTCGGGTGGTGGCCCGGCCCGCGGCGTCGGTCGTTCCGCGGCCGGGCGCATCCGCCGCGAGTCGCGGATCACTCCGAGGCGACGGCCTTCAGGATCGCGTCGCGGGACGCGGTCACCTCCCGGCGCAGTTCGTCCAGGTCCACGTCGACCAGGCGCCCGTCCGCCTTGCGAATCCGTCCGGCCACCACGACGGTCTCGATGTTGCGGGGGTCCGCCCCGAGCACCAGGGTGCCGACCGCGTCGTTGAGCGGCATCGTGTTGATGTCATCGGCCCTGACCACCAGCAGGTCCGCCTGCTTGCCCGGGGTGAGGGAGCCGGTCACGTCGCCGAGTCCGTTGGTACGGGCCCCCTGCAGCGTGGCGAAGTCCAGCACGTCGCGGGTGGTGATCCGGTACGGCACGACGTCCGTGCCGTAGGCGGCGTTTACCGCACGCATGCGCTGGATCGCGTGCAGTGCTCGCATCTGGGTGAACATGTCGCTGGCCAGTGCGACCTCCACGTCGATGCTGAGCCCGGGCCGGATACCGGCGGCCAGCGCCTCCTCGATCGCGGGCACCGCCGTCTCCAGACCGATCTGCGCGTCGGAGGTCGGCGCCAGCGACACGGTGACCCCGTCGTCGCCCATCGCCCGCCACGCGTCCGGAGTGAGGCCGGTGGCGTGGATGAGGGTCAGGCCCGGGTCGAGCAGGCCGTCGGCGGCCCAGCGCAGGATCGCCGCGGAGGACGGCGCGCCGAACACCGCGTCGATGCTGACACCGAGGCCGAGATCGCGGGCGACGGCCGCCAGTTCCGGCCCGTAGGCCAGTGCCGGGCCGGCGATCTCATCGGTGGCCAGCGCGGCGAGGCGCAGCGTCACCAGGCCCTCGTTCACCCCGTGGTACGCCCCACGCAGGCGTTCCAGGTCGCCGGGCCACTGGCGGTCCCAGTCGCCGAAGTGTGGCCCCATCGATGCGTGCACGCCCCGGATGCCGGTGTCGACCAGCGCCTGGATCGCCGCGTCCGAATGCGCCGCCGTGCGGGAGTTGTGCGAGAAGTCCAGCATCGTGGTGATGCCGGCATCGAGGGCGGTGAGCGCGGCGAGGCGGGTGCCCACGTACATGTCGTGCGGCGTGTATGCGGGCGCGACCCTGGCCAGGGTCGACATCACGTACTCCCCCAGGTCGGTCACGTCGGGGATGCTGCGGCGCAACTGCGCCTGCCAGGCGTGCCGGTGGGTGTCGACGAATCCGGGGCTGACGATCCGACCGGCCGTGTTGATCACGGTGGCGCCCGCCGCTTCCGGGTGTGACCGAAGGTCGGGGCCGACCGCGGCGATCCGGTCCCCGCGTACCAGCACGTCACCTCGCTTCAGGTCGCCGATTCGCGGGTCCATCGTGACGACCGTGCCGCCGGTGAACAACAGCATTGGGGTGTCTCCTTCGCTACGTGTGGTCACTGTCGGTGGAACACATATCCGGCGTGGTGCAGCACGCCGTCGGCGAACAGGCCGTACGCCCAGAAGCCCAGGTCGTCCTGGTAGACGATCCGGTCGCCGTCGATCCAGAACGACCCCTGGTACGCGTGTGGCCGTCCACCCCGTGTCTCGTCGTACCGGCCGCCGGCGGTCAGTTCCTGGTGCACGAAGCCGCTCTCGTCGATCCACATGCCGAGGTACGGGCTCTGCTCCGACCGCGGGCGGACTTCGGGCTCGATCGGGGCGGGCGTGAGCCGGCGGCCGTTGAAAAGCGCGATCTCACCGTCGACGACGATCGCGGCTGCCTGTTCTGGACGCCAGACGATCATCTCCAGGGCGGACGCGCCCGAGGTCCGGGCGGCGACCACGGCGAAGGTGGCAGGGTTACCGGGCGTGAGCGCGCCGACCCGGTTGGCGGGGCGGGCGCGCAGGCCGGCGACGGCGACACCGTCGATGACCGCCGGCACGATGGTCAGTCCGGTGCAGTCGACGACGATCGCGCCGTCGTCCTCGGCGGCGGTGTGCAGGCCCGGCCCGACTCCGACGATCACCTCGCCGCCGAGCAGCAGGTCAGCGGCAGAAAGGTCACCAATCGCCGGGTCGAGCGTGTGGATGGTGGCGTTGACGAACATCAGTGGGCGACGCCGGTCACCGGTATTCGCGGTGATCCTCGCCAGCACCGCCTCGTCGATCATCGGGATGCTCACGACGTACCTCCGAAAGGGGTTGGGGTTTGGTCCTCCCACCGTCGGACGTATCGGGGCCGGCAACCAGACCGGGCGTAACCGGGGTGCGGCGCACCCTGCCTGGTCGCAGCCAGCCTGGTTACCGTTGGTGGCATGCCAACCACCGCGCTCGGGACGTTCCTCACCGCTCGGCGTGCCCGGCTCACGCCGGGCGAGGTCGGCCTCGTGTCCAGCGGCGTCCGGCGGGTCGCGGGGCTGCGCCGCGAGGAGGTCGCGGTGCTGGCCGGGGTGAGCGTCGACTACTACACCCGTCTGGAGCAGGGACGGGAGCGCAACCCGTCAGCTTCGGTGCTGGACGCTGTGGCCCGGGCGCTGGACCTCGGACCGGACGCCCGCGACCATCTCTTCCGGTTGGCGGACATATCGCCCGGCAGCGCGCCGGGTCCCGCCCGGCCCCGGGTCGAGCAGAGCCTGCGGGAACTGCTCGACGCCTGGCCGGACACTCCGGCGGTCGTCATCGACCGGCGGCTCGACCTGCTGGCCCGCAACGCGCTGGCGGATGCGTTCTACGCGGACTTCGCCGAGGCGGACAACATCGTCCGGATGACCTTCCTGGACCCGGCTGGCGGCACGTTCTTCGTCGACTGGCAGCGAGCCGCCGAGGCGTGCGTGGCGAACCTGCGCCTGGCCCTCGGCCATGACCCGCACGACCGGCGGGTGCGGGAGTTGGTCCAGGAGGCGGGTGCGGCCAGCCCGGAGTTCCGCCGGCTGTGGGCGCGCAACGACGTGCAGGGCAAGACGCACGAGACGAAGAGGTTCCGGCACGGCGCGGTGGGCGAACTGACGCTGTCGTATCACACGTTCGACGTGCGGGGCGCCCCCGGCCAGCAGTTGATCGTGTACCGCGCGGAGCCGCGCAGCCGAAGCGCTGAGGCGCTTCGGTTGCTGGGCACGCTGGCCGCCAGCAACTGGCCCATGTGAGGCCTTCCGTCAGGTCGCCGGCGAACTCCATCTGTGTGCGGTCACTGGCGTACGTGCTGTTCTTGTCGCGGAAGGCGACGAATCACGTCTATCGGTGCTGGCGCCCGGCTGTGTAGGCGGGTCAGACCGACCCCGACGAGCACGACCACCATCCCGATGGCGATCCGGAGGCCGAAGGCCTCGTCGAGCACGATGACCCCCAACGCCACCGAGACCACCGGCAGCAGATAGCCGACTGTCGCCGTGTTGGTAGCGCCCTCGGCGGCGATGTTCCGGTAGGTGAGGTGGAAGGTGGCTCCGGTGGCGACGACGCCCAGGATCACGACGGCGATCAGGGCCTTCGGCCCGATCTCGATCGACGTCAGACCGCCGGCCGGCAAGGTCACCGCGGTCAGGCCGGTCGCCGCGATGAGCTGCGCCGCGGACAGCGAGATGGTGGGGATGCCCTTTCCGACCAGGTTGCGGCCCATGTACGTGAAGCCGACGGCGTAGCTGGCCGCCGCGGCGACGATGGCGAGGGCGCCCCAGCCGATCGGCCCGGTCGTCTCCCACGGAGCGAAGATCAGCACGACCCCGGTGAACCCGAGGAGGAGCCCGCCCAGCCGGGCCGGCCGGAGTCCGCGCTCGGTTCCGATGACGACGCCGATCAGCAGCGACCACAGCGGGGTCGTCGCGTTCAGTGCGCCAGCCACCCCCGAGTCGATGGTCTGCTGGCCGATGCTGAACATGGCGAACGGCAGTGCGTTGCAGAACAGGGCGGCCACGGCGATGTGGCCCCAGGTCCCCCGATTCCGGGGCAACCGCCGGCCCGAGGCCAGGCATGCGACCAGCAGAGTGGCCGATCCGAGTACGCAACGGCTGAGGGTGACCTGGACCGGAGTCAGTGCGTCCAGGGCCAGCTCGATCCAGAGAAAGGTCGATCCCCACAGCAGGGCGAGCACGCCCACCCTCGCCCACGCCCATGTCCTGCCCACGACACCGTTCACCCCTGATCTCCTTGATCCGCCCCCATGAACGGTGCCGCACCCCAACCCGTAAGGACAAGCAAAAGGTTCTACACTTACGTTAAGTTGTGCTACATGCTTGATGTGAGACGCATGCAGGTGCTGCGGGCGGTCGTCACCAGCGGGTCGGTGACCGCGGCGGCGGCGCACCTCGGCTACACCCCCTCCGCCGTCAGCCAGCAGGTGGCGGCCCTGGAAAAGGAGGCCGGGATGGCGCTGCTCGAACGGGTCGGCCGGGGTGTGCGGCCCACGGCGGCCGGTCAACTGCTCGTCGGGCACGCGGCCGTCATCAGCCAGCGCGTGGCCGAAGCGGAGACCGCGCTGGCCGACCTGCGCAAGGGGCGGACGGGCCGGTTGACTGTCCGCTATTTCCCCTCGGTCGGCCCGACTCTGCTGGCCCCCGCCCTCGCCCGACTGCGGCGCGAGCATCCGGGCGTGGCGATAGACCCCAAGCTGAGCGATCCGGATGATCCACTGCCGGAGGTGGAGCAGGGCAACGCTGACCTGTCCATTGTGGTCCGCCGGCCGAGCGACGAAAACCGCCAGGGCATCCGTGTGGTGCACCTGCTCGACGACGCGTATCAGGCTGTGTTGCCCACCGAACACCCGCTCGCCGCACAACAGGTGATCGACCTGGCCGACCTCGCCGACGAACCTTGGGTCGGCAGCGAACCGCCCGGCCCCTGCCTGGAGCCAATTACCGACGCCTGCGCCGCGGCAGGCTTCAGTCCGGATTTCGTCGCGAGGTCGGAGGACTACGCCACGGCTCAGGGATTCGTCGCAGCCGGCCTCGGAGTCAGCCTGATCCCCCGACTCGGGCTGGGCACCCGCCATCCCGGCGTCGCCACCCGCCCAGTCCGCCGTCCGGAGCCGATCAGGAGGATCTACGCCGCGGTCCGGGAGATCTCACTGGCCCAGCCGGCACTGCGCGCGCTGATCGACGCCCTCACGGACGCCACGAAGGAGTGACACGTGGGCGTCCCGGATAGCAGTCGCGACGTGCGACGACGCTATTCGCCCTTGGTCGGTGCGGGCGAGCGGCCGCGGTAGCCGATGGCGCCCTCGCCCACCCGCTGGTAGGTGCCGACGAATGCGTCGCCAGGGCCGGTGAACGCGACCGTCCCGGTGTTGCCGCACACCAGCGCCACGATCCCCAGGGTGGCTTCCCCGTTGGCGTCCGCTGCCGGAACATCGAACGTCATCTCCACGGAGCCGTCGGCGTCCAGCTTGAGACGTTCCCGGGCCTCGGTGCCGCGGTTGATGCTCAGGACGGCGTTCGCGGTCGACGCCGGTTTCTGGGCGAAAGTTACGTAGGTCGGTTGCATCGCGCGATGCTATCCGCCGGGCAGAGGGGCAGAGATCGGCCTCGTCAGGGCAACGAGGCCCGGTGCATGCTCGGCCGGCGACAACACCACCGGTCAGCCCTCATCGTTGACCGTCGTTGCTCGCCGCCGGCCCCCGCATCGGGCACGCCGATCCGCTCAGTGAACGGACGGACGGGCCTGGCCGAGTCGGAAGACCGTTGGCTGCGGCCCTATCGCGACATGCAGGTGGTCCAGATTCGGGTCAGCTATCAGCTGACGCTGGTCCTAGCTAGTTGCTGCCCTGGTCGTGCGGGACGGTGACGGTGACGGTGCAGCCAACCGGCCGCCCGATCTCGTCGTGCCCGGCATACGTGAGGTGGTACACCCGGTCCCCGCCGTTCCCGGCACGTTCGGCCCGTAGCTTGCCGCTCGTGTCCGGCGCGCCGACGGCAAAGCCACTGACGTCCGTGGCGTCGCCACCGGTCACGCCGGTCAGGGTGAACGCGTTCGGGCCGAGCACACCGTCGTGCAGGTCCACGGTGAGGTTGACGTCGACCAGCTTGTGGTTCGGTGGCCACAGGACCGGTCGGTCCGTCGCACATTCGAGCTGCCGTACCGGCAATGGCTTTGCCAGGGTGGCGGTGGCGTGTCCGATGGTCGCGGTGAGTCGGCCGCCGGCTTCGTAGTACATGTGAGCGGTACGACCGTCGAAGTAGAACGTCGGCGCGGCCGAGCGGCCGAGGTCGGGCGCTGCGGACAGCGAGTCGTGTACGACGCCGAGGTGGGTCTCCTGGTCGAAGTCCTGCCCGACGTCCACCGCGTGCATGTTGCCGTCGGCGGCGTGGTAGATCACCAGGTTGCGGTCGTTCCAGCGCAGGAAGAACGGCCCCGAGGCGTTCGGGCCTTCGATGCCCTGTGGGGTCACGAGCGGTTCGGGCTGCATGGTCCAGGTCCGCGCGTCGTTGGAGACCGCCCAGCGGATCCGCCGTGACACCGGCCCGGTTGGTCCTGGCAGCGCAGCGGTCGGATTGTCCATGAAGACCATCAGGTACCGGGTGCCCAGACGGGGCACGGACTGCTCGAACACCCGGGCGTAGGAGGTCTCGCCACCGGTCGAGTCGTTCCGGCTGACCGCCGTCCCGCCGTAGCTGAAGTGGATGCCGTCGTCGGAGGTCGCGTACCGGGTGATGGAGTTCTCGCCGTGGAAGTAGAGGAAGAGCTTGCCCTCGCCCTCGATCCACACCGCGTGCGGCGAGGAGATGTGGCTGACCGTCGCGTAGTGCGGCAGCCAGGTGTTGCCGATCAGGGGGTTGGCGGAGTATTCCGTCCACGGACCGTTGATCGAGTCGGAGTACGCGAGGGCGATCCCGCCGGGACGCTCGTGCGGCGCGTAGTACAGGTAGTAGGTGCCGAGTGGGTTGGGGAAGTAGTCGGCGGCCCGAATGACGCTCGGGAAGATGAACTCGTTCGTCGGGTTGTAGGCGAGGGTGCCCTTGTCGAACGCAGTGCCCTGGTAGGTGAACTGGGGGAAGTCGAGCTGGGGTTCGGCGGCTGCCGGCCGGGCGCCGGCCACGGCGGCGACGAGCAGGCCGGCACTGGCGGCTGCCAGGACAGCGCGTCGGGACGACGGGGCGAATGGTCTCGTCATGCGGCTTCCTCTTCGGTCGGTGGGATCGGCGGCACGAACGGCGCAGTGTGACGCTCAGTAATAACACAGGGGACATCGATCGGTGGGTGCCCTTGGCGCCGCCGAGCTAATACGTATTAGCATCTATGTTTCTCGAATGTTGCGCGCCCGGTGGCGCTTCTGTCAAGAGCCGGCTCGAGGCCGCCGATTCACCCGGGCCAGACCGCAACCCGCCGACAACCTCGGCGGCTAATGCGCATTACTCCAGCAAGTTCACAGTGCAGAAATCTTGCGTACACCTCTTGACACGCGCTCGGCCACCGGCCAAGCTCCTTCCCAACGCCGATCGCTAATACGCATTAGCAGCACCGGAAGGACCCGACGTGACCGCTCCCCCCAGACGTGTCACCCAGCGTGACATTGCGCGGATGGCCGGCGTCAGTCAGGCGACGGTGTCGCTGGTGCTCAACAATCGGACCGACGCCGACGTCCGCATCGCCCAGGAGACCCGGGACCGCGTGTTGCGGGTCATCTCCGAGACCGGCTACGCCGCCGACCCCGTGGCCCGCCGCCTCGCCTCGCGGTTCAACCGGATCATCGGCGTCTTCACGTACGAGCCCGCCTTCCCCAGCGGCAGCCGGGACTTCTTCCACCCGTTCCTGCTCGGCATCGAGGAGTACGCCGAGCGGGTCGGCTGCGACCTGCTGCTGTTCACCAGCGCACCGGTGCTGGACGGCCGGCGACGCATCTTCCACCAGGACAACCGGCTGCGTCTGGCCGACGGGTGCATCCTGCTCGGGCGCGAAATCGACGGCGCGGAGCTGCACCGGCTCAACCGTGACGGATATCCGTACGTTGCCGTCGGGCGTCGCGACGACGCCGGCGGGCCGGTCCCCTACGTCGGCGCCGACTACGCCTCGGCGGTGGCCCAGCTCGTCGAGGTGGCGCTGCGGCACGGTCACCGCCGCCTGACGTACGTGAGCATGGGCACCGCTGCGGAATCCTCCGAAGACCGGCGCCGTGGGTTCTATGCCGCTGCGGCGACCGCGGAGAGCGCCGGGCAGATCTCGGCGCTGGCCGGGGATGCCGAAACAACCGTCGACACCCTGATGGCCGACGGGACCACCGTCGTCTTCGTGGAGGACTTCGCCACGGCGGTCGCGCTGGAGTCGGCCACCCGTCGGCGTGGCCTGACCGTGCCCGGCGACCTGTCGATCGTGACCCTTGGCGACCCGACGATCCCGGTCCCCACGGACATCACGTTCACCGGGTTCCGCATTCCCCGCGAGGAGATGGGCCGACAGTCGGTCGAGGTGCTGACGGGCGTCATCGATGGCAGCGCGGACGGCGTCCAGCAACGACTTCTCCCCTGCGAACTCGTCGAGGGCATCACCCTCGGCACCCCTGATCCGGTGGTTGACCGACGCTGAGCGGTCGACCGCGCAATTGGAAGGAAACACGTGGTACTCATGCGTACGGACGTCCTCGTCGTCGGGGGCGGACTGGGCGGCGTCGCCGCGGCGCTCGCCGCAGCCCGGGCCGGCCGGTCCGTCATCCTGACCGAGGAGTTCGACTGGCTCGGCGGGCAACTCACCAGCCAGGCCGTCCCTCCGGACGAACACTCCTGGATCGAGCAGTTCGGCGCCACCGCCAGCTACCGGGCGCTGCGCAACGGCATCCGCGACTACTACCGTCGCCACTACCCGTTGACCGAACGGTCCCGGGACTGGACCGACCTCAACCCCGGTGCGGGATGGGTGAGCCGGCTCTGCCACGAGCCGCGGGTGGCCGTCGCCGTCCTCGAACAGATGCTCGCGCCGTACCTCGGTTCGGGCCGGCTTCGGGTACTACAGCCGTACCGGCCGGTGGCCGCGGAGACCGACGGCGATCGGGTGACCGGCGTGACGCTGGCGCACCGCGACCGGGACGAGCGGATCGACGTGGTCGCGCCGTACGTCCTGGACGCCACCGAGACCGGCGAGTTGCTGCCGCTGACGGGCACCGAGTATGTCACCGGGTTCGAGTCGCGGGCGGACACCGGTGAGCCGAGCGCCCCGGCCGAGGCCCAGCCGATGAACATGCAGGCGGTGTCGGTCTGCTTCGCCCTCGACCACGTCGACGGCGACCACACCATCGACCGTCCTGCGGGGTACGACTTCTGGCGCGACTACAAGCCCGACTTCTGGGGTGACCGGCTGCTGTCCTGGAAGTCACCGCACCCGCGCACGCTGGAGATCGTGGAGCGCAGCTTCACCCCCAATCCGGACGACGACCCGCTGAGCGTCAACGCCGACCAACGCCTCAACCCCGGTGACGGCAACCTGTGGACGTTTCGCCGGATCGCCGCGCGGCGCAACTTCGCCGACGGCGCGTACGACAGCGACATCACGCTGGTCAACTGGCCGATGATCGACTACTTCGAGGGACCGGTCATCGACGTGCCGAACGCGTCGTGGCACCTGTCCAAGGCCCGCGAGCTGTCGTACTCGGTGCTCTACTGGATGCAGACGGAGGCGCCCCGGCCGGACGGCGGCACCGGCTTCCCGGGCCTGCGGCTGCGCGGTGACGTGACCGGCAGCGCGGACGGCCTGGCCCAGGCCCCGTACATCCGCGAGTCCCGCCGCATCCGTGCCGAGTACACCGTGGCCGAGCAGGACCTGTCCCTGGCGGTCCGGGGCGACCACGGCGCGGTCAGCTACCCGGACGCGGTGGGCGTGGGCATGTACCGGATCGACCTGCACCCGTCGACCGGCGGCGACAACTACATCGACGTCGGCTCCTGCCCGTTCGAGATCCCGCTCGGCGCGCTGATCCCACAGCGGATGGAGAACCTGCTGCCGGCCGGAAAGAACATCGGCACCACCCACATCACCAACGGCAGCTACCGGCTGCACCCGGTCGAGTGGAACGTCGGCGAGGTCGCCGGCCTGCTCGCCGATTTCTGTCTGGCGCAGGGCGCGTCCCCGCGTGCGGTCCGTAACACCCCCCGTCTGCTGGCTGACTTCCAGGACCGCCTCACCGCGGCCGGCGTGGAACAACGCTGGCCGCAGATCACGGGCTACTGAACACACCCCCGGTAAGGAGAAGATTGTGAAAGCAGGAAAGGCCCTGCGCGGCGTCGCCGTAGCACTGGCCGGCGCGCTCGCCCTGACCGCTTGCGGCGGCGGTGGCGACGCCGACGACAGCGGTCCGGCGAAGCTGCGGATGACCGTCTGGTCGGCCAACGAGGCGCACGTCAAGCTGTTCAACGAGATCGCCGACGAGTACCGCAAGAGCCACCCGGACGTGGCCGAGATCAAGTTCGACCCGCTGCCGTTCGACACGTACACCACGACCCTGACCACTCAGATCGCCGGTGGGAACGCGCCCGATCTCGCCTGGGTGTTTGAGAACTCCGCCCCCGATTTCGTCGCCTCGGGCGCGCTGCTGCCCCTCGACGACACCCTCAAGAAGGCCGAGGGTTACCAGTACGAGGACATCTCCCCCGCCACGCTCAAGCTCTGGCAGGACGACGGCAAGCTGTATGCGTACCCCTTCTCCACCTCGCCGTTCGGGGTCTTCGTCAACACCGACATGCTCAAGAAGGCCGGGCAGAAGACCCCGGCCGAGCTGATCGCGGCCGGTCAGTGGAACTGGGACAACGCCCTGGCCACCGCCGCGGCGACGGCGGCAAACTCCGGCAAGGCCGGCCTGGTCATCCGGGACTTCGACTACAAGGGTTGGGACAACCTGTCCACCTTCTGGACCGGGTGGGGAGCCCAGGCGTGGAGCGAGGACGGCAAGTCCTGCGGCTTCAACAGCCCGGAGATGGTCGACGCGATGACCACCCTGCACAAGGCCACCTTCACCCAGAAGGCGCTGCCCGGCCCGGGCACGACCGCCGACTTCTTCGCCGGTGACTCGGCCATGACGGTCACCCAGATCTCCCGCGCCTCGCTGTTGAAGGACGGCGGCTTCGGGTGGGACCTGGTGCCGTTGCCGGCCGGGCCGAAGGGGGACTACGCGGTGGTCGGTCAGGCCGGCGTCGGGGTGATGAAGAAGAGCCCGCACGCCAAGCAGGCGGCCGACTTCCTGGCGTTCTTCACCAACCCGACGAACTCGGCGAAGCTCGCCCAGTTCTTCCCGGCGCCCCGACAGTCGCAGCTGACCGCCGAGACCCTCGCCAAGACGAACCCAAAGCTCAAGCCGGAGCAGCTGCAGAAGGTCGTCATCGACGGCATCACCAACGGCGTGGTCAAGCCCAGTCACTCCGGCCAGGCCGAGCTGAGCCAGCAGGTCCGCGCCGGCCTCGACCCGCTGTGGCAGCCGAACGCGGACGTCAAGGCCGTACTCGACGGCGTCTGCACCAAGATCCAGCCGCTGCTGGCGAAGTAAGGCCAACGATCATGACCCAGACGGACACCAGGGTGGGCTCGGCTTCTGCCGGGCCCGCCCCGGGCCCGGCCCGGCCGTTCTGGACCAGCCGCCGCCGGGACCAGCTCGCCGGTTACGTGTTCATTGCCCCGCAAATGCTCGGCAGCGTCGTCTTCGTGATCCTGCCGCTGATCCTCGTGCTCTGGTACAGCCTGCACGAGTGGAACGTGCTCGCCGGGACCTTCGACTTCGTCGGCACCGACAACTACAAGGCTCTCGCCGATGATCCCAACCTCGGCGCGGTGCTGCGCGCCACCGGGCTGTTCTCCGTCGGCCTGGTGGTGCTCAACCTCGGCCTGGCACTGCTTCTGGCCGTCCTGCTGAACCAGAGGCTGCGGGGCACGATCGTGTTCCGCACGCTGTTCTTCTCCCCCGTGGTGGTCTCGCTGGTGGCCTGGACCATCGTCTGGGGCTTCCTGCTTCAGGACAACGGCGGGATCAACGGTCTGCTCGACACCGTTGGCGTGGACGGGCCGAACTGGCTGCGCGGCGAGGGCACCGCGATGGTGTCCGTGATCGTCGTGCAGGTGTTCAAGAACGTCGGCCTGAACATGGTGCTGTTCCTGGCCGCCCTGCAGGGTGTGCCGGGCGAGCTGTACGAGGCTGCCGAGGTGGACGGGGCGAGCCGGATGCGCCAGTTCTGGCGGATCACCGTACCGCTGATCAGCCCGACGATCCTGCTGACGTCGATCATCACCGTGGTCGGGTCGTTGCAGGTCTTCGCGCAGATCTCGGTGCTCACCCAGGGCGGGCCTGGCGCCTCCACGACGGTCCTCGTCTACTACCTGTACCAGCAGGCCTTCCAATTCCATCACTTCGGCTACGGCGCCACGCTGTCGATCGTGCTGTTCGCCATCGTGCTCGCCCTCACCGTGCTGCAGTGGCAGATGCGCAAGAGGTGGGTCTTCCATGAATCGTGACCTGTCCCGGCGGACCAAGCTGGTGCTCTACGGGGTGCTGCTGGTCCTGTCGATCCCGTTCGTCTTCCCGACCTGGTGGATGGTCACCTCGTCGTTGAAGCCGGTGGCGGACATCTTCGCCTTCCCGCCGCAACTCCTGCCGACCAATCCGCGGTTCGACGCCTACCAGCGGGTGTTCGAGTTGCAGCCGTTCGGGCAGCAGTACCTGAACAGCCTCTACATCGCGCTGGTCGTCACGGTCGGCACCATGGCCGTGTCGGCGCTGGCCGGGTACGCCTTCGCGCGCATCCGGTTCCGGGGCCAGAACGTGTTGTTCCTGGTCGTCCTCGCGGGCCTGCTCATTCCGAGCGAGGTGACGATCGTGCCGCTGTTCCAGATGTTCTTCAAACTCGGCCTGGTCAACACCCACTGGCCGCTGATCCTGGTGCCGATCTTCGGCGCGCCGAGCGTCCTGGCGACGTTCATCATGCGGCAGTTCTTCATCAGCCTCCCCGGTGAGCTGGAGGAGGCGGCCCGGGTCGACGGGCTGGGCCGATTCGCCACCTTCTGGCGGATCGCCCTGCCGCTGTCGCGGCCGGCCCTGGGTGCGGTGGCCATCTTCACCTTCCTGCACAGCTGGAACCTCTACCTGGAACCGATCGTGTTCCTCTCCTCTCCGGAGAAGTTCACCCTGCCCCAGGCGCTCACCCAGTTCGTCGACGCCTACGGCGGCCCCATGTGGGACGTCCAGATGGCTGCGGCGTCAATGACCGCCCTGCCCGTCCTGGTGGTCTTCGTCATCGCGCAGAAGCAGTTCGTCGAGGGCCTCGCGCACACCGGCCTCAAGGGATGACGACACCGGTTGTCGGCATCGACATCGGCGGCACCAAGACGGCGGCAGCGCTGGTCGACCGGACCGGACGGGTGCTGGAGCGCCGCGAGGCGCCCACGCCCGCCCGGTCCGGGCCCGGAGCCGTGCTGGACACCGCCGCCCGGCTGGCCAGCGACCTGCTCGGCGCGGCCGCCGGGCCGGTGGGGGTGGGCACCGCCGGCACGGTCGATCCCGCGACCGGCGGCATCCGGTACGCCACCGACAGCCTGCCCGGCTGGACGGGCACCCCGGTCGCCGACGCGCTGGCCAACCGGCTGGGTCGAGAAGTTCGGGTCACCAACGACGTGAACGCCGCCGCACTGGGCGAGTGCTGGGCCGGCGCCGGACGCGACCGCGCCCATGTGCTGCTGGTGGCCGTCGGCACCGGGCTGGGCGGGGCGATCGTCCGGAACGGCCGCGTCGAGGCCGGTGCCCGCGGGGCAGCCGGCGAGGTCGGGCATCTGCCCGCCCCGGGCGCCGAACGGCTGCGGTGCGGGTGCGGCCGGTACGGGCATCTGGAGGCGATCGCCTCCGGCAGCGGGCTGGCCGCCGCGTACGTGATCGAGACCGGCACCCACGTCACCGGGCGGACCGTGGCGGACCGCGCCGCGGCCGGAGACGGAGTCGCCCAGCAGGTCGTGGAGCGGGCCGGAGCCGTCCTCGGCGCGGCCCTGGCGGGGTTGGTGGCGCTGCTCGATCCCGACGCTGTCCTGGTGGCCGGCGGGGCGGCCGGTCCCCTGCTGCCCTCCGCGTCGGTCGCCTACTCGGCCGAGGTGCCCGCGGGCTGGGCCGACGTTCCGCTGCTACCCGCCACGCTGGGCGCTGACGCCGTCGTCGTCGGCGCCGCCCGACTGACCATCGACAGACCCGACCTCGAAAGGACCGACGGGTGAGCGTGCTCGACGACCTGGCCGGCGGGCTGGTGGTGTCCTGCCAACCGCTGCCCGACGAGCCGGACGATCCGATGCGGGATCCGTACGTCCAGGCCCGGGTGGCGGCCGCGGTGGTACGCGGCGGCGCGGTGGCGGTCCGGGTCAACGGGCCGGACGACGTCCGAGCGGTACGCAGCGCCGTCGACGTTCCGGTGATCGGGCTGTACAAGCACGGCACCGAGGGCGTCTTCATCACCCCGACCGCGGCCCACGCGCTCGAGGTGGCACTGGCCGGGGCGGACATCGTCGCGATCGACGCCACCGACCGCCCCCGACCGGACGGACGCGCCTTCGCCGACACGGTCCGCGCGATCCGCGAACGGACCGACGCACTGGTCCTGGCCGACGTCTCCACTGCGGCCGAGGGCATCGCAGCCGTCGAGGCCGGCGCGGACGCCGTCGCCACCACACTGTCCGGCTACACACCGGCCAGCCCACCGACTGACGGGCCCGACCTCGGGCTCGTGGAGCGACTCGTCGCACTGCTGCCCGTGCCGGTGATCGCCGAAGGGCGGTACCGCGGCACGGAACAGATCGGCCAGGCCTTCGAGGCGGGTGCCCACGCGGTGGTGATGGGCAACGCCGTCACCTCACCGCTCTGGATCACCCGCCGGCTCGTGCCGGCCACCCCCCGCGCGGCGAGCGCCCCGAAATAGAGGGAGTGAGCATGAGAAGACGTACCCTTCTGGCCACCGGCGTGGCCGGGCTGACCACCGTGGCCGTCGGCCAATCCGCGTCCGCCGGGCCCGCGTTCGCAGGGCCCGCCAAGCGGCAGCTGACCGTGGCACTGGTCCCGCTCGACGACCGGCCCGTCAACACCTACGCGGCGCAGATGACCGCGGCCAGCGCCGGCGCCCAGGCGCAGCTGCCGCCACGGGAGATGCTGGGCCGCTTCTTCACCCCGGGCGACGGAGCCGCCATCGCCCGCTGGCTCGGCACCACCGACGGCGTCGACGGGTACGTGATCTCGGTCAGCATGCTCGCCTACGGCGGCCTGATCGCCTCACGCACCGCCGCCCCGACCCTGGCCGCCGCCCTGGCGAACCTGGCCGCGATCCGCACCCTGCGCTCGACCCGGCCCGAGGCGGTGATCGAGGTGCACGACACCATCCAGCGCCTCGCCATCACCAGCACGGGCACCGAGCTGGACAACTACCGCGACCTGCTGGTCACCTGGGCGAAGCTCTACGACCAGGTGGTGAACCTCGGCCAGGAGGAGCTTCGAGCCCAGCTCGACGCCGTCCGGGCGCGGATCCCCGACCAGGTCGTCGAGGACTATCTCGCCGCGCGGGCTCGCAACCACCAGGTCAACCAGCTCATGATTGAGTGGGTCGCCGACGGCACCATCAGCCACCTCGTGCTCTCCGAGGACGACACCGCGCCGGTCGGCCTGGCCCGCGCCGAGCGGGTGGAACTGGAGGCGCTCGTCGCCCAACTCGGCGTCAGCGACCGGGTGGAAATCTTCCCCGGCGCCGACGAGGTCGACGCGCTGCTGGTCGCGCGGGTGATCGCGGCGCGCACAACGCCCACCTACCGCGTAGAGTACGCCGGCGTCTCCGGCGAGGACTGGACCGCGCAACTGGAGGGCATCCCGTTCGCGGAGAACATCCGCCGGCACGTGACCAGCGTGGGAGGACGGGTCGTCAGCGGCGACGCGGACATCGTGCTCGCCGTGAACACCCCCTCGTCGGCACCCGGGCAACGGGCCGCTGACCTGGACGCCTTCGTCGGGCGGATCGGCAAGCTGCTGGCTGCCGGCACCCCGGTCATCGTGGTGGACCCCCTCATCGTGAACAAGGCGGACCACGAACTGGTCGCGCGGATGGAGAACCGCCTGGATCTCGCGGCGCTGCTGTCGTACTCGGGGTGGAACACCGGCGGCAACGCGCTCGGCCTGGCGCTCAGCCACGGCACCGCCCGGTGGGCGTACCTCCGCTCCTCCGGCAGTGGGTTCGGCGTGCCCGACCTGCGCGCGCCCGGCCAGGCGCACGCCGAGTACCTGCTCTACCGGTTCGTCAAGGACGACCCGTGGAAGAACATCGTGCAGGTCGAGGCGTACGCGCACGCACGGGCGCAGGGCTGGGACCCGCTGGCGCTCACCCCTGCGCAGAAGAGTTACTTCGACGGCTGGATTCGCGAACGGCTTGTGCCGCTGACCGAGCGGTACTTCGCCGACCACTTCGCCGGGCACCGCATCGTGCTGGGCCGGCGTGGCGCGAAGACGTTCACGGCGACGCTGACCCGCTTCGAGTCGGCGCGTGTCGAGCTGCCGTGGGACCGGCTGTTCGAGGTGACCCTCGAGCCTCGGCTGCAACTGTCCTGACCGGCGCTCGGCGCTGGACACCAGCCCGCTGCCGAGACGCCGCACGAGCCTAGGTCGGCAACACCCGCATGATCCCGAGCGCGGCAGGGTCGAAGTCGCGCTCGGGTTCGTGGGTGGTGGGCAGGGGATCAGCAGGTGGGGCAACCGCCTTGCGCCGGTGCCGCGTTGTAGGCCATAGTCGGCCCATGATCTCTTACCGGAAGGGCGGCGACGCCCTGGCGCTGTGAGCGCCCCCGCGCGGCGTAACGACGCCGCGAAACCTCCACAGGCCGTTCGCAGCGGCAACCCTCACGACCTGTGGCAGCAGGCCATCCCGATCCGCCAGGAATGGCTCGACCACGCCCTGTCCACGCAGCCGGCTGACAAGTCGACCGCCGAGCGCTGCCTGACCGCCATCTACGCCAGGGCATCGCGGCCACGACCTCGGTTCGAATGGGTCGACTCGCCAGACAAGGCACGCCCCCTGATCAGCGGCTGGCCCACTCTCGATCAACTCTACGAGCGCATCCGGGACCCCCGGCCGCGCGGGACACCGCCGCTGGCAAGCGGCATTGCCATGATCGCCTCCCAGTTGCGCGGCGCGCTGAGTGCGGGTGTCACGCACACCGATCCCGAACTGTCACCCGTGCGTACGAGCAAGACCAAGGAACCATGGCCCGAACTGGCGCCCCCACACGCGCTCGACAGCGGCGTTCCGCTCGCTGTCGTGCTGCACCAGGGCGTACGCACGGCATTGCATCGGAGCCTCGCGCACGGGTACTACCTACCCGTGCGGGCGGTCCTCGCGGGCGACGCTCCGGTACCCGTGTGCTGGTACGGGCAGCAGGACGCGTCCTGGATCGCCTACTACGACGTGCTGCATCGGCTCGGCCTTGCCAGGTACGGGCCGGACGAGGCCGAACAGCTCAACGCCTGGGCCGGCCTGGCCCGCTCCTGCGGCTGGTGGTGGCCCGGCGAGGACGTCTGCGTCGTGGTGGACCGGCCCCAGGCGATACGAACCGAACTGGTCTCCGGAACAGTGCACGACCAGATCCGGCTCCAACCTCACGGCCTGCGCTACCGCGACGGCTGGCAACCGCTCCTGACCAGGTGACCTGAGTCGATAGCCGGCCGGGACGGGCACCCGCCAGTCCCGGCCGGCCCACTCCACTGCTCTTTCACGGCGCGTTGGACCGAAGTCAGGCACGGGACCGCAATTCACGTACCGGCGCTCGCTGCCGTCGACCAGCGGGCACCGTGGTCTCGGCGCCGACCAACGCCAGGCCCCTGTGGGCTGCCCGCACTCGGCCGGATGCGCTTGCGGGCCCAGCAGAGGACGATCGCCGAGTAGCCGTGTGAACTCTCCTGGGCGACCTGCCGGACCTCGATCGACCCGTTCAGCGGCCCGAACTCCGGCCGCAGCACAGCCCGGAGGTCATGTTCGTCGACATCGGCACTGGGAAAGGTCTTTCCCGCGACCGTGTAACCGCGACATCGGCGCAGGGCCGCGGTGACGAAGAGACCTCCAGGCCTGACCAGGCCCGTGATGTGGCGCATGAAGAGCTGCCAGGTCGCCCGGTCGTCGGTGGCGGAGTCCGCACAGTAGGCGCTGATCACCGTCGGGTACCGGCGGGCCACCGGACGGGATTGTCGACAGTCCACCCGGATCAGCGCGGTGATCTTCTCCCTGACGAGATCCTCGCGGGTCGCCACGTCCTCGTCTGTCGGGCAGCTGACCCCCTCGCACTCCAGGGTGTAGCGGACGAACGGTCGCCAGTCGTGGGCATCGGGTTCGCGGTCGATCCACCGCTGGATCTCGCTGAGGTTCGCCGGCAGATAGTCGCCCAGGTGGATCTCTGATGCCACCTGGGCGGCCGCGAACACGTGGTGCAGGGTGGGCCCGACCCCGAAGAACAACACAGGCTGACCGCGTTCCGCACGGCGCATCGCCTCGACGAGGAACGCGATGGTGGCGGTCTCGTCCGGTTCGACAGTGCGGTAGTAGCCGGAGAGGTATTCGGCCGGAACCCAGTCGGTGTCGAACGAGGCGTACCTGCGGCGACGGTGCAGGAGAAATGCTCTGGTGAGGCGGGCGAGCCCGTACTCGTACAGCGCGGCACCGAGGTTGGCGCCGCCGAGGAACACGAGTGCCTCGTTCGAGGTGACCGATTCACTGAAGGCGGCGACCCCGAAGGCACCCGCGTAGTAGGGCACCTCCTTGGCGACCTCCGTAGCGGCGTACCCCAAGGCCGCCGCGAGGCGCGGTGCGCGGGCGCTGCTCGTCGTGCGCCGGATCACGTCGTACGCCGCTTTGGACAGGACGTTGGTGCTGGTTCCCGTCGTCGCCAGAAGCGTCCCGTTCGCTCGCACGCTGGCGGTCAGGCCGAACCCCCAGACCGCGTAGCTCGCGGCGAGAAATGCCACCACCCACTGGTGGTCGAGGCCGCTGAGCAGACCGGAGGCGACCAGGGATGCGCCTGCCGCCACCACGCTCGTCTCCAGCGCATAGGCCGATGCCGCGGTGGCGGCGAGGCTGACAGTCCAGTTTCTGGGCCCTCGGTGTCCCCTCGGAGGGCGCTCCGCTGGCCGAACCATCTGCGTCGTGGGGATCTCGTTCATACCGGTGCCGCCGCTCGGGCCGGTCGAAGGCCCGGATCCCCGGCCACCGACTGAAACACCGCGACCACCAGGATGTTCATCGGTTCCCGCCGCCTGACCGGAGTTCGGGCGGCGGGGAGGCTTGCGCGGCCCGCGCCTGTTCCGATCGGACGCGCTCGGCCTCGACCAGTACCCGGCGTGCAAGTTTTCCCGACGGCGCCCTCGGCACCGATGGGGTGAACCGGACGGCGCGGAGCCGCTTGTAGGGGGCGACCCGCTCAGCCACGTAGGCCAGGAGCTCCTCAGCTGTCGCCGGTCCCCGCAGCACCACGTGCGCGACCGGCACCTCGCCAGCGTCCGGGTCAGGCCGGGGCACCACGGCCACGTCGGCGACCGCCGGGTGGGTGAGGAGCAGGTGCTCCAACTCGGCCGGCGCGACCTGGTACCCCTGGTACTTGATCAGTTCCTTCAGCCGGTCGACCACGTAGAGGTAGCCATCCTCGTCGAAGTAGCACAGGTCGCCGGTGTGCAGCCAGCCGTCGGCGTCGATGGTGGCGGCCGTGGCCTCGGCACGGTCGCGGTAGCCCCGCATGAGCTGCGGGCCGCGGATCCACAGCTCGCCGGCGCGCCCGGCACCGAGGTCGGCGCCACCGTGCGGGTCGACGACGCGCGCCTCGGTGTTGGGCACCAGTCGGCCGACCGACCCGCGCCGAGGCTCGTCGAGCGGGCCGACGGTGACCATGGCGGCCGCTTCGGTCATGCCGAGGCCCTGACTGACCACACAGCCGAGCCGCTCGGCGCACCGCTGTTCCACATCGGCGGCGAGGGGTGCCGCACCCACGCCGAGGCTCCTCAGCGAGGACACATCGTGACTGTCCACCAGCGGATGGCCGGCCAGCGCCGTCGCCATCGGCGGTGACACGATGGTGACCGTCGCCCGGTATCGCTCGATCGCCTGAAGGAAGGCCTCGAGGTCGAAGCGAGCCAGGGTGACGACGGTGGCGCCGGCGGCCAGGCTGCAGGACAGCAGGACGTTGAACCCCATGACGTGGAAGAACGGCGCCACGGCGAGGACCACGTCGTGCTCGCGGAAATCCATCACCGCCTGGCTCTGGCGGACGTTCGTCACCAGGCTCGAGTGGGTCAGTTCCACTCCCTTGGGTAGGCCGGTGGTGCCGCTCGAGTAGGGCAGGGCCGCGAGTTCGCTGTCGAGGTAGGTCGCCACCTCCGCCGGCGGATGGTCGTGGGCCATCAGCTGGCGGAACGACGTCGCGCCCGCCGCCTCCCCGAAGACCAGCACCTCCTCGACACCGGCCTGCTCGGCGGCCGCCGACGCGCGGTCCAGAAACGGCGGCACGGTTACCAGGATCCGCGCCTTGGCGTCGGCGAGCTGGCCGGCCAGCTCGCCGACGGTGAGCATCGGGTTCGCTCCGGTGACTATCCCGCCGGCCGCCATCGTTCCGTAGGCCGCCAGGGCGTACTCGGGCAGATTGGGGCTGTAGAGGGCCAGCACGTCCCCCGCCGCAAAGCCCCGGGCGACCAGGCCGGCCGCGACCCGCTCCACACCGCTGGCAAGGTGGCGGTAGCTGATCGTGCGGCCGGTTGTGCCGTCGACAAGGGCCGGCTTCTCGCCGAGGCGGGCGGCATGCTGCAGCACGAGCGATTGCACGCTGGTACCGCCGACCTGCACGTCGGGCAGGTCGCTGCGGTACGGGTGGACGACTGCCATGGTGACTCCCCTGCCGTGGGTGACCACATCAGCCGGCAGGACGCCGCTGGTGGGCCAGGTTCCGACACTCATGACCTGACCGTAGGAAGCTGCCGTGTGCAGACCGTTTCCCGACCGTTTTCGCAGCGTGGATCGCGATAGAGTTCTTCCCGGACGACGACGGCGGTGGCGATGCGGGACCAGGAGTTGCGTGTCCGGGTGCTCGGCGGGGCCGAGCTGACGGTTGACGGGCGTCCACTGGTCGAGCTGGCCTCTGCCAAAGCAACGGCACTCCTGTTCTACCTGGCGGTCACCGGCACCGCCCACTCGCGCTCAACGCTGGCAGGGTTGCTCTGGAGCGACCTTCCGGAGCCGACGGCCCGGGCCAATCTGCGGCTGGTGCTGACCAAGCTGCGCCGGGTAGTCCCGGACCTCGTGGCAGTGAGCCGGCAGACGATTGGGCTGGCGGACAGCCGGCAGGTGTGGGTCGACGCTGCGGAGGTGGGCCGGGTGGCCGCCTCCCATCAGGACGACGAAGAGCTGCTGGAGGCCGTCCGGCTCTGCCGAGGCGACTTTCTCGAGGGTTTCGGCGTTCCCGGAGCCCCGCTGTTCGACGGGTGGCTGGCCGACCGGCGCGCCGCCGTTCGAGCGGACATGCTCACGCTCATGGACCGTGCCGTGCAGCGGGCCAAGGACCGGCGGGATACCGACGGTGGGATCGAGGTGACCCGCCGCCTGCTGCAGCTGGAGCGGCTCCACGAGGAGGCGCACCGCGCGCTGATGTGGTTCCTGGCCGTCGGCGGTCAGCGCAGCGCCGCGCTCGCGCAGTACGAGACCTGCCGCTACCTCCTCCGGGAAGAGCTGGGCATCGAGCCGGCGCCCGCCACGCTCGCCCTGCGGGACGAGATCGCCGGCACCGGTGGGTTCAGTGCGCTGGATGTCCTCCCGCCCGCTTCGGCCCGGCGGGAGAACCCGGCCCGGGCGGCCAGGGCGCCGACATCTGATCTGCCGCGCCCGCTCACCGCGCTGATCGGGCGGGAGAAAGAGCTGGCGCGCCTGCATGAGCTCCTCGACGATCCCGCGTGCCGCCTCGTGACCCTTGTGGGCCCCGGCGGAATTGGGAAGACCCGGCTGGCGGTGGAGGTCACTGCGTGTCGGCAGACGCGTCATCGTGACGGGACGGTATTCGTGTCGTTCGTGGGAACCAGCCCGACCCGCCCGGATGAGGCCGCCGACATGGTCGTCGCCGGCCTCGCCCGCGCGCTCGAGATAGAGCTGGCCGTGCCCCGTGAACCACTGGGCCTGCTCACCGACCAGCTCGCCGGCCGCGAGCTGCTGCTGGTGCTCGACAACCTGGAGCACCTCCGCGACGGCGCGGGAGTCCTCGCCGAACTACTGCGACGAGCACCCGGCACGCAGTTGCTGGTGACGTCCAGGCGGCAGCTGGGGCTGGGCGTGGAGTGGCTGGTCGAGGTGCCAGGTCTGCCGTACCCGCCGCCCGAGGCCGACGCGGACGCCGCCGCCTACGAGGCGGTGCAGCTCTTCCAGGAGCGGGCCCGGATGCTGCGTCCCGGCTTCCCCGCCATCGTCGGCGCCGAGGGAGTCGGTCGGGTGTGCAGGCTGGTCGCCGGTGTGCCGCTGGCCATCGAGCTGGCCGCCCGTTGGGTGCGGTCCGCCAGCCCGGTCGCCATCGCCCATCGGCTCGCCGAGGGGCTCGAACTGCTGGAGACCACGGCACCTGATGTGGAGCGGCGGCACCGCAGTCTCCGCTCGGTGATCGACTGGTCGTGGCAGTTGCTGACCGACGAGGAACGCCGAGCCTTACGTCGGTTGTCGGTGCTGCGCGGCAGCTTCGACCTCGCGGCGACCAGCGCCGTGGCAGGTGCCGGACTGCCGATGCTGGCCAGCCTGGTCGACCAGTCGCTGGTCGCGGTCCGCGGGCACGGCCGCTATGAGATGCATGAGCTGCTCCGGCAGTACGCCGCCGAGTGCCTGGCCACGGACCCCGCGGAGGAGGCGCAGACGCGGTGGCGTCACGCCGAGCACTTTGTCGCGCTGCTCCCGCCAACTGGCGAGGCCCGCACTGAGGGCGGGCCGAGCCTGGAGGCCGAGCGGGAGAACCTGCACGCCGCCACCGAATGGCTCATCCTCGACGCCGATCCGACCACGCTGGACGCCCAACTGCTGCGGCTGTGGGGGCTGTACCGGCGCCTGGGCTGGTTCCGGGAGGCTCAGGCCTTCTTCGGCGCGGCCCTGAAACGTCAACGGATCACCACCCTGCAGCGGGCCCGCTGGCACCGCATGCTCGGCGAGACGCACCAGCAGCTTGGCGAGGCGAGCACGGCGCGATACCACCTGGAGAGGACACTGGAGCTTCTGGGCGGCCGCGTGCCGGCGTCGACGACGGGCCGGCTACGGATGCTCGCATCGCAGGTGACACGCCAGGCGCTCCGCGGCCTGCGTCCGGATGGTGCCGTCGAGGGTCGTGGCGACCGGCGCGAGGCAGCCCGGGAGCGCGCAGTCACCTGCTTCGCGATCGCCGAGGTCTACTGGGTGCTCGAGGAGCACTTCCCGATCCTCCTGGCGTCGATCTCGTCACTCAACGACGCCGAACGCGCCGGGGACCTCGATTCCACCGTCCGGGCACGGGCCGGTCTCGGGATGATCGTCGGCACCCTGGGGATGCGCCGGCTCGCGGGTCGGCACCTTCGCGCCGCGAGCGCCGCCGTCGAGCGGACCACCGACCCGCTCACCGCCTGCTGGGTCGGCATCGTGGGCGGACTGCACTGGACCGGAGTCGGCGACTGGGCGGCGGTCGATCTCAGCGCCGACAGGGTCCTGAGACTCCGACGCCGAACACCGATGCACCGCTGGGCCGACGAGGTGCTGCTGATCACCGCGGTCACCCGGTACCTCACCGCCCGCTATTCGCAGGCGGCCGCCGCGGCCACCGAGGCGATCGCCTCCGGCCGCGACCGCCGCGATCCCGTCGTGCGCCTCTGGGGTCTGCTCGTCCTGATCGAAACGGCCCTGCGCACCAACCCCGACGACGTGGCGCTGGCAGGCTGGTTCGAAGAGGCCGCGCCGCTCCTGGCAGCAGCAGCCAGGATCGACGCCGCCCGCCTCCACGCCGCCACCGCCCGCCAGCACCTCACCGCCGGGCGGCCAGCAGATGCGTGGCACGCGATCCGGGCCGCCGACCACCTGATCGGCCCACGTCCGTCGTTCGAGCAGTACGCCATCGAGGCACACGCAGGCGTCCCCGAAGTCTGTCTGACGATGCTCGAACTGGCCGGTCCTCGTGGAAGCGCGGTTCGCGGAGCGGACGAGCCAGACCCAGCCGATCTGCGCTCGACCACAGCCGCCGCCCTGCGCCGGCTGCATCGCTACGCCCGCACCTTTCCCATCGCCCGTCCACGGGCACTCATCTGCCTGGGCCGGTACCGCTGGCTCGACGGCCGTGCCGAAGCCGCCAGACGGGCGTGGGTCCGGGCAGCCCGCGAGGCCGAGCGCCGTCAGATGCCCTACGAACTGGCGCGCGCTCATTTCGAACTCGGCCGTCACCTCGCCGCGGGGCAACGGTCCACTCTCAGGCTCGACAGGGCCGAGCACCTGGATCGGGCCATCACCGGGTTCGACGCCGCCGGGTGCACCGCCGAGCTGCGCCTAGTCCAGGCGCTCGCCGGGCGGACCGCCCGGTAGCCGACCGTGAAGATGCTCTCGACGCTTGGACCTGGCTGCTCCGCTTGGCCAATTTCTACGGCCCGCTGCAGACCGTCGGGGCGTCCGAATTCGTCCACAATGCCGTCGACGTTGTCCCTGAGGCCTCGGATTTGACCTACGAGCCGAAGTCGGACGGCTGGCTTCCTGAAGGAAGCTTTACGCGCGGCTGGGCCGCTGCTCGCCGGTTCTGCAGCTTCATGGGGTGAGCGTCTCCCACAGGTGTGGGTTTCGTGTCAGGTGTAGTAGCCGCTCTGCCAGCCGTCGATGGGCGAGTGTCTGCGTCGAGGCACCCCATAGGGGCGCGGTGCTCATTCCGTCCGCTGCTGCCACCACCAGCGCCAGTACGTCGGCAGGCAGCCCATCAGCGGCAAGTGCCGCGTCCAGCCGTTCCGCGTCGGCTCGGGCGAGTTCGGCAACCGCGGGCAGCGACATGAGCTGAGTGATCAGAGCCAGCGATTCGTGCACCGGGGCGTCGTCGTCGGCCGGCGCCACCGACGACCGGATGTACGCCCGGGTCAGCCGTCCTGGTGCGGTGTCCGACGGGTCCAGCGCGGCGTCGATGCTGGCCTGGAAGGCGGCGAGCTGATCGCGGGCCAGTTCCAGGATCAGCTCGTCCTTGCTGGCGAAGTGGTAGATCAGCCCGCCCTTCGACACGCCGGCGAAGCGGGCGATGTCGTCCAGGGAGGCGTGGACCCCACGGGCGCGGACGGCGTCTGCGGCCGCGTCCAGCAGCGCGCGTCGGGTGTCTTGCGGTGACCGGCCAGCTGTGCGTCCCACGGCGACACCGTACCTACGGCCGCGGCGTGCGCGGCGACGGGATCAGCACCCATGCCAGCACCGCCGCTGCGAGGGTCAGCGCCGCCGCGACCAACGAGGTGACCTGCATACCGGTGATGAATGCGTCTCGCGCACCGGCAGCGGCTTCCGGCTGCAGCACCTGCAGCGCCGAACCCAGCGAGTCACGGACCCGCGCCGCGTCCTCGGATGGCAGCCCGGACGGCACGCTCACGTTGTGGCGATACACCAGCGACAGCAGAGAGCCCAGCACCGCGATGCCCAGCACCACGCCGAGTTCGTTGGCGGTCTCGGTGATCGCGGAGACGGAGCCGGCCTTGCGTGGTGGTGCGGCCGAGATGATGGCGTCGCCGGTCAGCGTCATCGCCAGCCCGATCCCGAGGCCGATGGGCACGAGCGCCAGACCGAGCCACAGGTACGGTCCCTGCGCGGCTGCCGCCACCGCTGCCAGTCCCGCGGCGGCCAGGGCCAGTCCGAGTGCGATGGCCCGGCCCCGGCCGAGCCGGGCCACGACCAGCGCGATGATCGCGATGACGACGATCGAGGCGAGAGTCGCGGGCATCTCGGCGAGGCCGGCCTGCAGGGGGCCCAGCCCGCGAGCGAACTGCAGGTACTGCGAGAAGAAGAACAGCAGCCCGACCAACGCGAAGATGGCGATGACGTTGGCGACGACCGCCCCGGAGAACGCCGCGTTGCGGAACAGCTCGACGTCGAGCATGGGCTGCTCCAGCCCCCTCTGGCGCCGCACGAACAGCACGGCGGCCGCCAGTCCGGCGAGCAGGCACGACACGGTCACGCCGTCGACGCCAGCCCCGACCACGTGCTTGACGGCGTACACCAAGGGCACGATCGCCGCCATGGACAGCACCGCGGAGAGCACGTCGAAGCGGCCCGGTTGCGGATCGCGCGACTCAGGCAGCAGAAGAAGGCCGGAGACCACCACCAGGATCATCACGGGCACGTTGATCAGGAACACCGAGCCCCACCAGAAGTGCTCAAGCAGGAACCCGCCCACGAGCGGCCCGATCGCCGACCCTGCACCGAAGGCGGTGGACCAGATCGCGATCGCTCGGGTCCGTTCGCCGCTGTCGGTGAAGATGTTGCGGATCAGTGACAGCGTCGACGGCATCAGCGTCGCGCCAGCCACACCGAGCAGTAGACGCGCCCCGATCAGCGCCTGCGCGCTGGGGGCGAACGCGGCCAGCAGCGACGCCGCACCGAACGCCACCGAACCGATCAGCAGGATCCGCTTCCGCCCGAACCGGTCGGCCAGATTGCCCATGAGCACCAGCAGACCCGCCAACGTCAGCGAGTAGATGTCACCGATCCAGAGGACCTGCTCCGCGGTCGGCGCCAGGCTCGCGGTCAACGCCGGCACCGCCAACGAGAGCACCGTCCCGTCGATGGCGAGCAGCAGCACGGCTGCGGCCAGCACAGCGAGCGCCGCCCACCGCCGACGGGCCGACAGCATCGGTCCCGCAGTCGAAGTCGCGAAGGAGGTCATTCCGAAACTTTACCGACTGGTCGGTGCAGTTCGTCATGGTGATCTGTAGCACCGGGTTCACACCCCTGGCCGCAACCTCTCCCCGCCGCGTGGACCGGGCAACTCGACCGGCGCCAACCCCTCCCGTACACGTCTCGAGAACAGTGGTTACCGCATCAGTGTGGGCACGATGAGTCTGCCGTCGTGGACCTCGGCGATCTGGTCCACTGCGGTGAGGCGGGTGCGGTCGTGGGTGACGAGCACGGTGGCGGTGGCCTGTTGATGGGTGAGACGGGTGATCAAATCGATGATTTGGGCACCTCTTTGGTGGTCGAGGGCGCTGGTGGGTTCGTCGACCAGGAGCACTGTGGGGTCGTTCATCAACGCCCGGGCGATGTTGACGCGCTGGCGCTGGCCGCCGGACAGCTGGTGGGGGCGCCGCTCTGCCTGTGCGGCAAGGCCGACGCTGTCGAGCAGTTCCATGGCTCGGCTGCGGGCCTTGGCCGGGGAGCGTCCGTCGAGCTGCGCCATGACTTGGAGTTGTTCGGCTGCGGTGAGCGACGGCAGCAGGTTGGGCTGCTGGAACACGATGCCGATCTTGTTCCGGCGCAGGGTCGTCAGTTCCCGGCGGCTCAGGCCGGTGGTCGTGGTGCCGTCGATGGCGACGGTTCCGGCGTCGGGGCTGATGAGGGTGGCGGCGACGGCGAGCAGGGTGGACTTTCCGGAGCCGGAAGGGCCGACGACGGCGGTCAGACTGCCCTTCGGCACGTTCAGGGTGACGTGGTCGAGGGCGGTCAGGCGGGTGTCGCCGTCGGGGTAGGTGAGGGTGATGTCGTGCAGGTTGAGGCTCATCGGGCGCTCCCCAGGGCGGTCAGCGGGTCGACGGAGGTGATGCGACGGATGGACAGGGCGGCCCCGAGTGCTCCGAGCGCGATCATCACGGCGGCCGGGACGAGGATGGTGGCGGGAGTGAGGATGAAGGGCACGGCCGCGCCGGCGACGAGGGCGCCGAGGCCGGCGGCGATGCCGGTGCCGAGCAGTGTGCCGCCGGTCAGCAGGACGACGGCCTGGCCGAGGGCGTCCTTGAGCAGGCCGGTGGTGGAGGCCCCCAGGGCTTTGAGTACGGCGAGGTCGCCGCTGCGCTGGATGGTCCAGACGGTGAAGAATGCACCGATGACGAGTGCGGAGATCGCGAACAGGAAGCCGCGCATGAGCTGCAGGGAGCCGTTTTCGGAGGTGTAGGAGCCGATCGCGGACAGTGAGTTGGTCTTGGCGACCGTTGTGGTGCCGGTGGCCTTATCGGCGGCCCGGATGTCGGCGTCGGCGGTGGTGTTCAGGGCGATGACGGTGGCGGTGGGACCGTTGGGCTTGTCGGTGGGAGGTGTCAGCTTCTGCCACAGGCCGAGGCTGGTCCAGACGACGGGGGTGTGGCTGAAGGAGGCGTCTCCGTGCACGGCGGCGACGTTCACCTGCTGCCCGCCGAGGGTGAAGGTGTCGCCCACGGCCACATCGAGGTTGTCAGCGGCGGTGATGGACAGGACCGCCGCGCGCTCGTTGATCTTGTTGCTTGCCGGGACAAGCGTCGAGCCGGGCTGAACGCCGAATGCGGAGACCCCGATGGTCTTGTCGCCGGCGGCGGCCTTGGTGGTGGTGATGCCCAGTGGTTGGGCGTTCTGCACGCCCGGGGTCCGGGCCCACTGCTGCCATTGGTTCTCGGTGACGGTGGAGTTCGAAAACGATAGCTTCTCACCGGTGCCCGTCGCGTTGAAAGCGATCTTGTTGGCCGCCAGGCCGGTGATCGCGGAGACGTTCTGCTGACCGAGGCCGGCGGTCAGCCCGGACAGCAGCCCGACCATCAGAGTGATCAGCACGATGACGGTTCCCATCAGGGCAAAACGCCCTTTGGCGAACTTCAGATCTCTCCAGGCGACGAACACGGCTTTGGCCTGCCCTTCATGGGGTGGAAGTGGGATCTCTAGCGTCGCCGCGCACCCTCCAAGTCCGCCTCTGGCGCACGGCAGCTCCTGGTGCGTCGAAAGGCTGCACGCCGGTTCTAACTTTTGATCGAGGCCGTCCCGGGAGATGACTGCCTAGGCTGGAAGAACTGTGAAGATGACTGCTCCGGCCTTGACGCCCGCCACCCGCACCCTGACCTGGTGTGTGCACTTGCTGATCGTCGGCCTGCTCGCTCTGACCGCCGGACGGGCGGTAGTTAACAGCCGTCCGCACGCCGGGACGGTCATCGCTGCCGCCGCAGCGTGTGGGCTGGTGTACGCGGCCGGACCTTTCCTGCCCCGCGTCAGCCGCTCCCGGCGCGCCGCCGCGGTATGGCTGACCGCTGTGGTCGCCATCTGGCTGATGCTGCTGGTCCTATCGGCCGACGCGGTGTGGGTGGCCTTCCCGCTCTACTTCCTGCAACTGCACCTGCTGTCACGCCGCAGCGGCCTGGCCGCCGTAGTGATCACCGCGGCGGCGGCCATCGCAGGCTTCGGCGCTCACCAAAGTTCCGTCAGCCCGGCCATGGCGATCGGCCCGGCACTCGGCGCCGCCGTGTCGATCGCGGTGGTATGGGGGTACCAGGCCCTGTACCGCGAGAGCGAGCACCGCCGGAAGCTGATCGACGAGCTCATTGCGGCCCGCACCGACTTGGCCGCGGCACAGCACACCGCCGGCGTGCTCGCCGAACGCGAGCGCCTCGCCCGGGAAATCCACGACACCCTCGCTCAAGGCCTATCCAGCATCCAACTGCTGTTGCGCGCCGCTGAACGGGCACTGCCCTCCACACCGCAGAAGGCCACCCGCTACGTCGAGCAGGCCCGCCAGGCCGCCGTTGACAACCTCGCCGAAGCTCGCCGTTTCGTCGCCGCCCTCGCCCCGCTTGACCTCGAAGACACGATCTTGGCTGGCGCCCTGGAAAGGCTGTGCGCCACCACCAGCGCTCGCCACCGGCTCACCGCGCGTTTCCATCTCACCGGCGATCCCCGACCGCTGCCAACCGAGCACGAGGCGGCCCTGCTGCGCATCGTCCAGTCCGCCCTCGCGAACACTGTGCGCCACGCCGAGGCAACCACCGCCGACGTCACCCTCAGCTACCTCGGCGACCACGTCGCCGTGGACATCATCGACAACGGGCACGGCTTCGACCCTCACCGGCTTCCCCCACCCGACGCCCGGAACGGCGGATTCGGGATGCCTGCGATGCGCGCCCGCGTCCTGGCCCTCGGCGGCACCCTCACCGTCGAATCCGCCCCAGGCCACGGCACCGCCCTGGCCGCCCAGTTACCCCTTGCCTCCCCCGCCGACAACAGCGTCGAGGCAAACTCGTGACCGACAAGCCCATCCGCCTGCTCCTGGCCGACGACCATCCCATAGTCCGGGCCGGGCTGCGCGCAGTACTGGAAACAGAACCCGGCATCACAGTCGTGGCCGAAGCCGCCACCGCTGAGGAAGCCGTCACCCGCGCCGGCCGCGGTGACATCGACGTCGTCCTCATGGACCTGCAATTCGGCAAAGGAATGAGCGGCGCTCAGGCCACTGCCGCCATTACCGCCCGCCCCGGCGCACCCCGCGTACTGATCGTCACCACCTACGACACCGACGCCGACACTCTGCCCGCCATCGAAGCCGGCGCCACCGGCTACCTCCTCAAAGACGCTCCGCCTGAAGACCTCGCCACCGCCGTACGCACCGCCGCCACCGGTCGCACCACCCTGGCCCCCGCTGTCGCCGACCGGCTCATGAGTCGGCTGCGCGACCCCCGAACCGCCCTGACCCGCCGCGAGACCGAAGTCCTCACCCTGGTCGCTGACGGCCTGTCCAACCAGGCGATCGGCTCCCGGCTTCACCTCACCGAAGGCACAGTCAAGTCCCATCTCGCCCACATCTACACCAAGCTCGGCGTCGAATCCCGCACCGCCGCCGTCGCAGCCGCAACCCAGCTCGGCCTCATCCGACGCTGACCTGACCGACCGTCCGCTGCTGGGGAGGCTCAGGCCGTGGCTTGACAGCCGCTGCCGAATCGGCAACGGAAGTGCTGTTGCTGCACCACTGGCGACCGGGACCTGGGCGGCGATCCTCGTGATGCCTCGACTCGGTGTGGTCGCGGCCGCCGAGACTACGAGCCGGATCTCGCGCGTCTCGTGCATCCCCACGATGAGCAAGCTGACGCGATCGTTGACCGCGCTGCGAGCCCGCCACCAGGTGGTCGGCGTGGGTATCACGGAGTACGTTCCGCAGCTCGACCACGACCAGCAGGTACTCACCAAGGTACTGGGTGCACTCGGGCTGACCGGGCGCTTGTCGTGACCGCGAAACACCGGTTCTCTCGTCGGTGAATGATCAAGCCGGCCGTTTCCTCGGTACGCGAGGGCAGAACCCTTCCCCTGCAGCCGTGCCGCCTCAGCGATGTCTGCGGAGGCGGCACGGTCGCCGATATTCGAGCCGCGACGCCTACTCCTTCACACCGATGTTGTCGATCGGAGGGGCGCTGAGCAGCCGTCGGACGGGCCACACCGTGGTTGCCAACGCCAGCAGTGTCGTGCCGCCGAGCACCGCCACCCCACCGAGCGGCGGGACGTACGGGATCGGGCTGCCGGTCAGTCCGTTGACGATCGCGCTCAGGGTCAGCGCCGCGATCGTCGCGCCGATCAGCACCGCGGTGCCGAGCAGCCCGGCCTGTTCGGCCTGGACCATCCCCCGAATCTGACGGCGGGTGACCCCGACCAGTTGTAGCAACGCCAACTCGCGGCGGCGGGCCAGCGCGGCCATCACCATCGTGGTGGCCGCCGCCAGCGCCGCGTACCCCACCATCACGCCGATCAGCAGCCGGTTCAGCCAGGCGCCGAGCGCCAGATCGGTGCTGATCAGGCGCGTACGGGTGGCGGCGTCGAGAACCTCGGTGCCCGGTTGCCCGGCCGACCACGTGGCCAACGCGGTGTCGGCCTCCGGGCCGGCGCTGACCAGGACCTCGTCGTCGGTATCCCCGGCCGTGTGCCCGGCGACCGTCTCGGCCGCCAGCGTGACGTCGCCGAAGCCGAGGCCACGGCCGTAGATCGCGATGACGTCCAACGTGACCGGGGTGCCGTCGCCCAGCCAGAGTTCCGCCTGATCGCCGACGTTCCAGCCGGACGAGGACGCCTGCATCGCCGACAGGGCGACCGTGCCCGCGCGCAGGTCGGCCAGGTTGCCCTCGCGCACGGCGAGGTCCATCGTCGACGTGATGCCCGCCGGGTCGACCGACTGCGCGCTGACCGGCTCGATTCCGTCGAGCCCCCGCACCAGAACCTGCGTACGGCGCACACCAGTGGCCGCCTGCACCCCGGCCAACTCGCGGATCTCCCGCGCCGCGTCCGCCGGCAGCCCACCCGGAGCGACAAGCACCCGCTCGGCGAGGGTTCCCGCGCTGCTCTGCGTGGTGGTCTGCCGTTCCAGGTTGGTCTGCAGGAACCAGACCGAGCCGCCGAACCCCACGGACAGCACCAGGGCGGTCAGGACGGTCGCCATGCCCTGCGCGTTGGCCCGCAGATTGGCCGCGGCCAGGTAGCCGCCGACCCGCCACACCCGCGGCAACAACGGTGTGAGCAGGCGTGCCGCGTACGCGTTGATCCTCGGTGCGAGCAGCGCCACCGCGATGACGAACAGGTACAGCATGCCGACCGCGCCGGCCAGTGCCCCGGTCGACCCGGCGGCACCGAGCGTGAACGCCCCGGAGGTGCCGGCCGCCGCCAGCGTCAGCACGCCGGCGATCAGCCGTACCCGGCCGCTACGCCGAGGCTCGACAGCGATCTCGCCGAGCGCCTCGATCGGCTTGATCCCGGTGACCCGGCGTGCGGCGACCAACGCGGCAAGCACCGCCACGAGGACCGCCGTACCGACCGCGGCCGGCACCGCGAACAGGCCGCCGGCCATCGGGAAGCTGGCCGGCACGAACCCCCGCTCGACCAGCTCGCCGTGCACCCAGCGGGCCGCCAGCAGGCCGGCCGGGCCGCCGATCGCAGAGCCGACCAGGGCGAGCAGCGCGGCCTCGGCGATCAGCATGCGGCGCACCTGCCCCGGCGTGGCCGCGACCGCGCGCAGCAACGCCAGGTCACGTCGACGGTGCCGGACGGACAGCCCGATGGTGCCGGCCACCACGAAGATGATCAGCAGGACGACGTACCCCCCGAAAGCCGATCCGGCCCCGACCAGCAACGTCTGGGCGGCCTGGTTCTCCGACTGCTCGACGTTCCCACGGTCTTTCCCGGCGTACGTCGTGGTGCCGGCCGCCGACGCGATCTCGCGTACCGCGCCGAGGTCGGCACCGGGCACCATCCGCACGCCGATCGCATCCACCCGGCCCGGGTGGGCGGACAACCGGGTGGCCTGCGCGTCGGTGAAGAACACCGCCGCCGAACCGGTCTCGGCGGTTCCGCTCACCCGGTACGACCGCCCGACCCCGCCGACGACCAGATCGATGCGGTCGCCGGGTGCCACGCCGAGCCGGGTGTCGACCAGCACCTCGTCGTCGGCCCGTGGCGCGGCACCCGCGCCGATGGGACGACCGGTGAAGGCGTACGTGTCCCAGCCGTGGCCCACGGCAGCGGGTGAGCCGATCAGCAGCCCTTCGTCGCCGGTGACGGCCGCGACGCCCGGCACCTGGCGGATCCGGTCCACCAGGGCCGCGTCCACAGTGCCGCCCTCGGGCAGCGCGACGGTGCTCGTGGTGGTTTCGCCGTCGAACTCCTTGAACGTGTGGCTGACCGTGCGGTTGGCGACGACCACGTCGGCCGCCGCCCAGAGCCGTGGCTCCGCGCGGAAACGCAGCCCAGACTCGACGAGGGTGCCCATCGCCACCAGGATCAGCACGCCGACGATCAGGGCCAGCAGGGTCGCGGCGGCGGGGCCGGCGCGGTGGCGCAGCAGGCGGGCGGCGAGCCCGGTCATCGGAGGACCCGCCGATCCAGCGACGCCAGGTGCTCGGCGATACGGGCGGCTCCGAGCTGCGGAAGGTCGGCGACGATCGCACCGTCGGCCAACACGAGCACGCGGTCCGCGTACGACGCGGCGATCGGATCGTGGGTCACCATCACCACGGTCAGCCCGTGTTCGTCCACGACCGCGCGAAGCAGCGTCAGCACCTCCGCCGCGGTCCGCGAGTCGAGGGCGCCCGTGGGCTCGTCTGAGAAGATCACCTCGGGGCGGGTGGCCAGCGCCCGCGCGATCGCCACCCGCTGCTGCTGGCCGCCGGAGAGCGCGGCCGGCCGGTGGTGCAGTCGGTCGGTGAGGCCGACCCGCTCGACCACCTGGGTCAGCCAGGCCCGGTCCGGACGGACGCCGGCCAGGCGCAGGGGCAGCACGATGTTCTCCTCGACGGTGAGCGCGCCGATCAGGTTGAATGCCTGGAAGACGAACCCGATCCGTGTACGACGCAGCTCGGTCAGGCGGGTCTCGGACAGCCCTGACAGGTCGGTGCCTCCGATGACCACCCGACCGGAGGTGGGCCGGTCGAGCCCGGCCGCGGTCTGCAGCAGCGTGCTCTTGCCGGAGCCCGAGGGCCCCATCACCGCGGTGAAGGTGCCCCGGTCGAAGCCGACATCGATGCCCGCAAGCGCAGTCACCTCGTTACGGCCGGCGTCGTACACGCGGGTGAGGTGTTCGACGCGTACCGCCGGTTCGATGGTCTGTCCCGGATAATCCGGCATTCTGGTGGCCTCTCTCCGTGTCATCGGCAAGAACTGCGCGCACCAGAAACGCTATTGACGTGGGAGAACGGCGACCATCCCGCGGGCTGCCAGGTCCGGGTACAGCAGGCGCTACCGCCGATCGCCGTTCAGGTAGCGCAGCACCGCGGTGACCCGGCGGTCGGCATGGTCGTCCGGTGGAAGCTGAAGCTTCGAGAAGATGCTGCGGATGTGCTTGTGCACCGCGCCGTCGGTGACGAACAGCCGCTCGGCGATCGCGCTGTTGCCAAGCCCTTCGGCCATCAGCCCCAGCACCTCACGCTCACGCGGCGACAGCTCGCTCAGCGCCGTGTCCGTCCGGCGGTTGCGGGCGAGCAACTGCGCCACCACCTCCGGGTCGATCACGCTGCCGCCGTCCGCGACGCGGTGCAGCGCGGCGAGGAACTCCTCGACCCGGCCCACCCGCTCCTTCAACAGATAACCCAGCCCGACGGCGCCGACCGAGAACAGGTCGGTGGCGAACGCCTGCTCCACGTACGCCGACAGGACAAGCACCGCGAGGCCGGGGCGGCGCCGCCGGGCCTCCACCGCGGCCACGATGCCCTCGTCGGTGTGGGTCGGCGGCATCCGTACGTCCACGATCGCGACGTCCGGCGCATGTTCGTCGACGGCGACCAGGAACTCGCCCGGAGTACCGGCCGTGGCGACCACGTCCAGATCCTCGGCCCGCAGCAGCAGCGCCAACCCCTCACGCAGCAGCGGGTCGTCCTCGGCGATCACGATCCGCATGGCAGCTCCACGTCCATTCTCGTCGGCCCTCCCGGTGGGCTCGTCAGTGTCATCCGGCCGTCGTACGCCTCGACCCGCCGGCGGATACCGGTGAGCCCTGAGCCACGTGTCTCGTCCGCGTCGCCGTGCCCGTCGTCCTCGATGCTCACCAGCAGCCGGCCGCGCTCGCGGCGCACGGCCACGTCCACCTGGCTCGCACCGCTGTGCCGGACGACGTTGGTCAGCGCCTCGGCCACCACGAAGTACGCGGTGGCCTCGACCGAGACCGCGCACCGCACCGCCACGTCCACCTCAAGTCGGCAGGGCACCACGCAGCTGCCGGCCAGGCCCGCCAGCGCGCCGACGAGACCCCGGTCGTCCAGCACGGGCGGCAGGATCCCGCGCACCACCGTACGCAGCTCGCCGAGTGCCTGTTCCGCAGCGTCCTGCGCCTGCCCGAGGATCTCGTCGGCGCGGTCCGGATTGCGGCGCAGGGCCCGCCGCGCGGCGCCCAGCAACACGTTGACCGCGACCAACCGGTTCTGGGTGCCGTCGTGCAGCGACCGCTCGATCCGGCGCAGTTCGACCGCGTGGGCGTCCAGCGCCGCAGCGCGGGTGGCGGTCAGCTCGGCCACCCGCAGCGACAGGTCGACACCCGGCGGCGGAGGCAGCAGCCACCGGCCCGGCCATGCCTGGAGACGGGCCAGGACCGGGCTGAACCAGATCGCGGCGGCCAGCCAGCCCACCCCGAGCAACCCGACCGCGAGTGCCTCGGACAATCCGTCGATGCGCCACCAGACGATCCCCGGCGCGCCGGCGTCGGCAGGGATCAGCCGGTACCACAGCGGGAATGTGACGTCCTGCACGGCATAGAGTGGCAGCGCGAGGCCGACCAGCCCGGTCACCAGGCCGATGAGCGAGTACAGCGCGACCCAACCGAGCTCCCGGCGCACGAAGGGATCGCGCGCCGCCGTCCGCAACCCGGCCGGCACCGGCCCCGGGGTGGGGATCGGCTCGCCCCAGCGGGACAGCCGGGCGCGTTCGCGGTCGGCCACCGAGCGCACCGCCCGCAACGCACCGGGCGCCGCCAGCAGCCCCACACCGCCCAGGCAGGTCACCGCCACGATCGCCGCCCAGAGCAGCGCGCCCAGCGCCAGCGTGGCGGTGCCCAGCCCTCCGACGAGGTGCTCCAGGGCGTCGACCGAGGCGCGAACCCGGCCCCGCACGTACGCCATCGACCCACCTCCCCCGCCAACATAGGCCACCGTAGGCCCCGTCCGGCAACGCCCGGCGCGGAAGGTACAGCCTGCTGTACCACGGTCGTCGAGCTGGCGGGATCGTCCCCGCCGCGCCGCCCGCCTAGCGTTGACGGCGTCGAGGAACGTTCGCCGAAGGAGGCAGTCATGACCGATCCGTACCGCATCACCGAGGCCCCGGTCGCCGCACCGAAGAAGCCGGGCGGCCTGCTACGCCCGCTGCTGTGGCTGGTGCTCTTCGTCAGCGCGGCGGCCAACGTGGTGCTGTCGACCGCGGCGGACAACCCGTGGATCAGCTCGGCGTTCGGCCTGGTGGCGGTGCTCTGCGCCGTCGCGCTGATCGTCCACCACCGCCGTAACCGCGTCCGAGAGTCGTAGAGACACAAACCCCCCCGTCGCGCTCGATCACCCTCGCCAAGCCGCGCAGGTCGTCGTTCAACTGGTGATCACGCCCAGGCAGCAGCGCTGTGGAACACGTACACCGGCACACCGTGCGGGTAGCGGTAGCGGACTCGTACCCGTCACAAGATCTGCCCGTTGAGGCCCGCGTCGATGCGACTGCGCCACGACGAGCCTGATGTTCTCAACGACGTGCGACTGGACCGGGGCACTTCTCCGGTCCGTACATCCCGCATGTGGGTGTTGCCCTGAGGGCCCGGAGCCAGTGGCTCCGGGCCCTGGTTCTGCCAGGCTCAGGGGCTGGTGCAGCTGATGTTGCCGGGCGGTGTGGCGCCGTTGCCGGTGGCGGTGAACCCGAAGGTCGTCGAGGCGTTCGGGCCCAACGTTCCGTTGTAGGGGGCGTTCTTGACGGTGACGTTGCCGGTGGTGCCCGTGTTGGTGCCGTTCCAGAGGCTGCTGATGGCCTGGCCGCTGGCCAGGGTCAGGCGTACGGTCCATCCGTTGACCGTGGTGGCGGTGGTGTTGGCCACGGTGACCTCACCCTGGAAGCCACCGGGCCAGCTGTTGACCGTGCTGTAGGTGGCGGAGCAGTTGCCTGGCCCTCCGGTCGGCGGGGGCGTGGTCGGCGGCGCGGTCGTGGGGGGCGGACTCGTGGGGGGCGGGGTCGTCGGCGGCGCGGTGGTCGGCGGCGCGGTCGTGGGGGGCGGGGTGGACTGGAACTGACTGAAGAACCTCCAAATTTCCGCCGAGGTCCACGTCCTGGAGTCGTTGGGGCTGGACGAGCCGTCGACCGGGCTGGGGGTGTGGTCTCCGTCGAACGCGGCCCACTGCACGGGATAACCAGCTCGGCAGCCGGCGTAGGTGGTGGTGATGTGGGTGAGGCTGCCTCGGCTTGGCTCGCGCGGGTTCTGGGCGGTGCAGCCGTTGTTCCGTACGAAGGTGTCGCGCAGCGACCGGCCCTGGGAGATGTTCAGCACGCTGTCGTAGATGCCGTGGATGCCGAAGTAGGCGACCGGTTGGGCACCGCCGTTGCAACCACTGAGATTGGCGCCGGACAGGACGGTGACCGCGCGGATGACGGTGGGACGCGCGCAGGCCACCGCGTAGCTCATGGCCCCGCCGTAGCTCCAGCCCAGGGCGAAGCGTTGGGTCGTGTCGACGCAGAGGTCGTTCTCGATCTGCCGGGAGATGTCGTCGAAGAGGGTCAGGTCCCGACCATTGGTGTTGGCCCAGCCAGCGTCGAGCCCTTGGGGCGCGACGAAGATGGTGCTGTTGTTCGACAGGGGCGCAAGCCCGTAGTAGCCGGCAGAAGCGACGTTGTTGGCTGAGCCGTTCAACCAGTGGAAGCCGAAGATGAGCCGGTAGGGGTTGTTTCTGTCGTAGCCGTCGGGGATCCGGAGGATGTAACTGCGATTCTGTCCGCTGCTCTGAATGGTGCGTGTTCCGCTGGTGAGCGTGGGGGCCTTGCCGCAGCCTGCGGTCGCCGCGAGGGTGCCGTTCGTCGCGGCGACCGCCGTGCCGCGGAAGCCGCTGCTCAGCGCGCCGCCAGCGGTCGCCGCGAGGAGGATCGTTGCGGCTGCGATGGAGGAGAGAAGATGTCTACGTTTGACCATTGCTTGACTCCTTGTCCTTGGTCGTCTCTTGCGGTGGTGGTGGTACTGCGCGAGGTGGACCCGGCGACCGCTGGCCGCGCGGCGAGCACTGGCGGGACGACGGCTCGACGGGCGGACGGGGCGGTGCGGTGATGACCGATGTTTCTGGCGCTGCCTGCTGCCGGGGTTGTCCGCGACGGGACATGGAGAGAGCTGGGCATGCAGCCGGACCGAAGTCGTCCGGCAGCCGCCTGCGGTTCGCCTGGCATCGGCGGAGCGGCCCGGACTGGTCACCGAACGGCGAGGCTGCGGGGAGGGCGTACCCTCGGCGTGCCTCTGCCGATTGACGGAGATGACTGGAAGCGTGCCCTTCGCTTCCGCCCGGAAACATAGCATGTTATCGATAACATGCTCAATGGCGGCTCACTGATCGGCGAGCTTCCTTCGGGCTTGGTGACACGCCAAGCGGTGGGGTGGCCGGCTGTCCGCCGGCATCCGAGTGCTGCGGGCCTTCGCCGGGTCGAGGGCGACGGGGCTGCGAACGACTGACAACCTGACTCGGGCTGTGCTGGGCTCCCGAGCGCTTGCGGTAAGCTGGATCACCGCCTGCGCGGCGGGTCCGTCCATCCGGGACGCCGACTGGACCATGCCCGGCCTTCACAACCTTCCCACTCACGCGGGGTCGACGCCGACCCGGTCCAGGCCCTGACCGCCGCAAGCCTCGCCGGCCGCCAGGTGCGGTGGATGACGTCAGTTGTCATGCTGTAGATATGAGCCTGCCACGGAAGATGCTCGTCGCGCTCGGGATGTTCCTCGTCGGTGTGATCGGCTGCATCGTCGTGCTGAGCGGGCAGGGCCTGGAAGAGGCGGAGAAGTGGGCATCAGTGGTCGGGGTGTTCGTCTCCGCCGGGGTTGGTGTGGCGGGTCTGGTGCTTGGCTGGCTCGCCCTGCGACAGCCCGCCGCAACGGCTGGGTCGGCACCGGTGTCGGTCACCCGCACCGGCCCGGCGGTGGCCCGAGGTCCGGGCAGCAGGGCCAACACGGGTGTGTCCGGGGTGGCTTCGGGCGGGTCAACCGTCGCACGGTCGGGCGCTGCCGAGGCTGAAGACGGCGGACGCGCGAACACGGGTATCGAGAACTCGTGAGGTCAGGTCGGCCGTGAGTGAGCATGTGGATATCCGGGCGCGCGGGACCGGGCAGGCCACGGCAACGTACGGCGGGATAGCGATTTCTGGAGTTGTCAACGGCCCGGTGACCCTGCAGCCCAGACCGGTTGCCCGGTCGGCGTATCTGCAGCAGGTTCAGCGCATCGCACCACCGGTGCTGCTCGATCGCGAGCGTGAGCTAGCTGAGCTGGGTCACTTCTGCACCAGTGCCGACGCTGGCCCGTATCGTCTTCTGCGTGCCGGGCCCTGGGCCGGCAAGTCGGCCTTGACCTCCTGGTTCGTCCTGCATCCCCCGGCCGAAGTGGACATCGTGTCGTTCTTCGTCACTGCGCGGTTTGCCGGGCAGAGCGATCGGGTGGCCTTCACCGAGGTCGTCATCGAGCAGTTGGCCGAACTGCTCGACGAGCCGATGCCGAGCCATCTGACCGATGCGACCCGTGACCAGTGCTTCCTCGACATGCTCGGGCGGGCCAGCGAGTCGCGGCGATCTGCCGGGCGGCGACTGATCCTCTTGGTCGATGGTCTGGACGAGGACCGAGGGGTCGTCACCGGGCCCGATGCGTACAGCATCGCCGCCCTGCTGCCCGCCGCACCACGGGCCGGTCTGCGGATCATCGTCGCCGGTCGACCCAATCCGCCGATTCCCGGGGATGTCTCGGACGGCCACCCGCTGCGTGATCGGTCGACAGTACGGGCGCTGGCCCCGTCGCCGGCCGCCACCGTTGTCCGAGCGGACATGCTGCGTGAACTCACCCGGCTGCTCAAAGGCGCGTCCACCGAGCAGGACATGCTCGGCCTGCTTGTCGCCGCCGGAGGCGGTCTGAGCGCGGCCGACCTGTCCGAGCTGCTTGACGTGCCGGGCTGGGAGGTGGAGGAGCACCTGACAACGGTGGCCGGCCGCTCGTTCACGCCCCGACCCAAGCGGTGGCATCCCGAGGCACCGCCTGTCTATGTGCTTGGCCACGAGGAAGTGCAACTCACCGCGGCGGAACGGATCGGCCCGGCGCGGCTGAGCGCCTACCGGCGACAACTGCACGAGTGGGCCGACCGGTACCGGGCGAGCGGCTGGCCGGCAGAGACCCCCGAATATCTCCTCCGGGGATGGTTTCGGCTGCTGGAGGCGACCCGGGATCTTCCCCGGATGGTCCAGTGCGCCACCGACGAAGCTCGACATGATCGAATGCTCGACCTCAGCGGCGGCGACACCGCCGCGCTGATGGAGATCGACCGGGGGCGAGACGCCTGTATCGCCGAATCGGTACCGGATCTACCCTCGCTGGCCCGCATTGCGGTGCACGGTAGTCGGCTGGTCGAACGCAACGCGAACCTGCCCCAGCGCCTGCCCGCCGTGTGGGCTGCGCTGGGACGAGAGTCCCGCGCAGAGGCGCTGACCCGGTCGATGCCGACGCCGGAGTTCGAGGTCGACGCGTGCCTGAACGTCGCCTACGTGCTGATGGACAAGGGGAACCGTGCTGGCGCCGTTGCCTTCGTCGACAGCGCGGAGGCGGCCGCGCGACGGGTCATCGACGAGGACGTGATGCCGACGCTGCTCGCCGATGTGACGGCGATGAGCGTTCACGTCGGCGACATCCAGCGGGCGATCCTGCTCGCCGAAGCGGCGCGACCGGCGGAGCATCGCGTCCGGCAGATGACGACCGTTGCCAGGTTGGTTGCCGAGTACGGCGATCAGGAGACTGGCCTGGCGCTGGCGGGCCCGGCTATCCAGGCTGCCTGGGACCTCCTTGAGGTGCACGAGCGCTGCCAGGCGCTCGCTCACCTTGCCGGAGCCCTCACCGCCTGCGGCGCAATGGCAGAGGCCCGCGCGCTCGCCACGTCGATCAGCGAACTCGTCATGGCGATCACCGATCCCACCGGGCTGGCGGCGACGTGGTCCGCTGCCTGCGCCGCGCATGCACGCGCCGGGGATCCGGCGAAGGCGGCCCGGCTGCTTGGGCTGGCAGAGAAGGCGATCACATCGGCCGAATCCGAAGGCATGCGGTACCTGGTCTGGGTCGCGATCCTGATTCGGGACGTGGACAGAGCCGAGGCGCTGGCGCGAGCCGGGTCATGCCTGAACGAGTGCGCCGAGGAACTGGTCGACGCCGCTACCGAGTCGGACGACCCGCAGTGGGCGCTGATTCTTGCGGAGCGGTTGGCGCGGCTGGCGCCGGAGCTTGCCGACCCGAACGAGAAGGCAGCAGCATTCGGCAACGCAATTTCGATCATGGTGCAGCGGGGCGCTGCCTCCCAGGCCAGCGCCTTGGCTCAGGAAGTGGCGACGGTCATGCTGACCGAGCCGTCGGCCGACGAACGCGGTGGACCTCGACTGTCGCACGGATTGACCACCTTCGCCGGTGCGGCCGCGGGCGCTGGCCACATCGACCTGGCGGTCCGCCTCGCCCACCTGTCACCCGAGGAGGAAACGCGAGACGGCATCCTGGCGGGCGTGGCTTCGGCAGCTGCTCGCGCCGGACGTCTGGACGTCGCCGAGTCGATGGCCCGGTCCATCGCCACCGCGGCCGAACGCAGGTCAGCTCTGCTCGCACTGATATTCGTGGTCGAGTCCCAGGATCCCGACTGGGAGGCCCGGCTCGTCGCCGACGTCGACGACCCCGCAAGCCAGGCCGCCGCCTACACCGCGCTGGCCAGGCGGGCGGCAGATGACGGGGAGGACGACCGCAGCTACGCGCTGGCGATAAGGGCCGAGACGACCGCGAGGTCGGTACTCGACCTGGACCGCCACCTGTCGGCGCTGGGCGCACTGGTCAAGGTCACTCAGCACGACGGGCTTCGCGGGGCCGTCCGACGGGTTGTGCCAGCCGTCCTGGCCTCTCCGGCCGAGGTGCGCGGGTCCCGTGTCGATGCGGTGCTGGACCTGCTCAGTCGCCTCGGTGAGCCGGAGGAGGTTGCTCGGCTCACCGAGGCGACCCGGGAGGAGATCAGCGGTTCTCTCGCGCCTCGCCGAGCCTTTCCCCCGGCCCTGCCCGCTACCTACACCGCATGTGTTGCGCTGGCGGAGTGCGGCGACGTCGAGCGGGCCGAACAGCTGTTGGCCTCGATCAATGACAGGTACCTGAGGTCTCAGGCAGGTGTCGTGGTGGCCACGGCACTGGCCCAGGCCGGAAGCCTCAGATGGGCGACCGAGGTCGCCGCCTCGATCACCCATCCCTACTACGAGGCGGACGCGCGCTTTGCGGTCGCAGACGCGCTCGCCACGGCCGGGGCGGTGGAACGCGCCAGGAGCGTCGTCGCAGAGTCGCGCACGCCGTACTACACGGCGTGGGTGTCCACGAAGCTCGCCGGCAGTGCGACCAGGGTCGGCGACCGGGACGCGGCACGCGACTGGGCTCGGCTGGCCGAGAAGGCGGCGGCCGGGACCACCCATCCGTACTGGCGGGCCTGCGCCACCGCGAGCCTGGCGACAGCTGTCCTGGCGACAGGTGAGGTCGAGTGGGGCACCGCCCTGACCGACCAGGCCCAGCGCCTGCTGGACCGGATACCCGATGCGAACCAGGCGCTCCGAGCGACAGCCGCCACCCTCGGCGCCGTCGCCGCGCTGGGCGATGAAGCACGTTTCGAAGCCCTCGCTCTCCGCGCAGATCACCTGCTACTCGACATCAACGAGCCGTACGCCCGCTCCTGCGGGGCCGCCGCGCTGGCCCGGGCCTTCCTCGCCATGGGCGACCTGAGCGGAGCCGAGAGGATCCTGACCTCCATGGGCGACGTCGAGGGCCGCCAGGATCTGGTGGTGACACTGGTACGGGCCACCGCCGTGCGCGACGGTGTGGACGCTGCCGAGATGAAGGCCGGCCTCGCGGGACATCCCGTGCTCGGGGCGGGTGCGCTCGCGATGGCCGCCATGACCAGCAGCCCCGATCTGGCCGGACCACTCGTCGCTCGCGCACTGCGCGGCGGTGAATGGCCGGCGGCGGTCAACGCCCTCGCGTCGATCTCCCCCCTCGCGATCGACGCCCTCGCCGGGGAGTACCTTCGTGTGCTGCCCGGGGCCTAAGGCGTGTTTCATAAGCCGGTCAGAGCCACTCGGTGATGATGGTGAGGGTCAGGACGGCTTGGAAGCGGACTGCGAGTTTGTCGTAGCGGGT